>CAMZHP010000102.1 GCA_947306845.1 uncultured Prevotellaceae bacterium | reverse complement strand
ATGATGGTGGGCACAATCCACTTATGGCTGACCAACAGTGCATAGACCGACACGATGCCATAGCAGAGGGCGATGCGCTGCAGCACAGCCCAGATACGGAGATGCCCAAAACAGAGCAAGTCACCCTCTATGGCATGATCGAGCCAGTTGATGGCCAGACCGATGGCAAAGAGGAGGACTGTTCGACGGATGATTTTCCTGATGACAGGAGCCGATGGCCTGAATCCACTTTTTGAGAGTGACAGATAAGTGGAGACACCCATGATGAAAAGGAAGAAGGGGAAGACGAGGTCACATGGAGTCATGCCGTTCCATTCGACATGTTGGAGCATCTCAAAAGACTCACCATAGCCATTGTTGACCAATATCATGCCTGCCACCGTAATGCCACGGAGGATGTCGAGCGAGAGCAGTCGTTGCTTGTTTTCAGCCATAGTTGTATTCAAGTTTCTGTTTTTCTATGTTATGAAAGATTAGGAAATTCTACTCTACAGGTTTTCCGATGAGTCGCATGGCTTTGGCTGCCAAATCGACAGGGTCACCTTCCGGATCTGAAGTATAGACATTATGCTTCAGCGTCCAGGGTTCCTCTAAGGCATAATAATCCAACTTCACCTCTTGTGGCAATGCCATTTGGAAGAGTTCATCCGCCGTCTTGTTGCTGTTGGCACCACTTCCGAGGAGTTCCGGGTCAGGTTTTGTCAGGGCTTCCATCTGTGCCTCCAGAGCATTGAAATATGCCTTCCACCGCACGGCATAGAAGTCCGCCAGCAATCCTTGCCATTCCTTGTGGGCATAGTCGCGAAGTCCGCCTGTATCGGCGCAATAGCGGTTACCCCAGGTGGTGATCTGCACCCTCGCATTCCACTCATAGAGGTTTTTCTCCTCTACTGTATTTCCACAGTCACGTGCCTTTTTGAGCCAAGAGCCCAACCTGAACTCACGTCTGGAGCCGAGCAGCTGGTCCTGCATGTCTAGCATTTGCAAGAAACGGGCGGCATCAGTCTTGAAAGCCGACCGCGCGAAAGCCTTGTAATCGGCGATGGTGCGTTGATACTGCAAGCGAGCCTGGTCGGCTATCGCCTGTCGGGTGATGTCCACGAGGTCATACTCAAAATTGTTGTTGCCCCTATAGCGGTCCGCCACCGACACCATGAGTCGTGCAGCCTGCAAAGTCATCTCCGGGTCATAATAGTTTTTCATTTTCGACCAGCTCGAAGCCTGGAAGTTATTGAGCGTGGGCCGCCCGCAGAAGATGCTCTCATGAGGTCCCTGCTGGTTGTTGCCCACGGGACAGTTGTAGATGCCCTGCGCCAACACTTGCCATGCTTTCTGCACCTCAGGATCATCGAAGCCATAACGTGCCCTGACATAGTCAGCCACCCACTGTTCCTTGGTGATCCGTTGATTGCGCCAGGGAAGTTCGCTCATCAGTTCAAACATCACCGGATTGTTCTCCGACCCCTCCATGGTGAAACCGATGCCGCGGAGGCCCTTAGCGAGCGGATGCGTCTTGGTCAGATAGAAATTGTCGATGAGTTGGTCCATACGACCATGGAGTCCAACATTCGCGCCAAAGTTCTCCAACATGCAGAAGAGCCACCGATGCCCCTCATAGCCCTTCTCGCGATGCCAGATGGAAGGAGCGCCCCACATGGGCCGGCACTCGCTGAACAGGTCGAGCACGATGACATCGTTCTCGCCGAGAGCCTCAAGCATCTGCGGACGGGGATTCTCCGTCCATCCCTGCACCACCCACGTGGCCTTGGGATTGGCAGCCCTCATCGCCTTGAGCAGCACCCTTGCAGCCTCGGCATAGTCGATGCGGCTGTCATCATTGCTCTCGTGGAACGGATCCATGGAGTAATAGTCTGCTTTGCCGAAAAGACGGGTCAGTTCCTCATAATAGAGACGCGCTATCTCACCGAAACGAGGGTCTGTAGGCAACAGGTTGGCAGGCCGCTGAAAACCATTCCACAGTCCTGCGTCAGCCACGTCAAGACCGAGTTTCTCACGGGCGTCATGAGGCACCATCCCACAATACCCCGGCAATACAGGATGCATGCCCAGTTGCTTCATGCGTGCAAGTATCTGGCGCTGCAAGCGTTCCTGACGTGCATACCATGACAGCGGCAGCGGTCCGCCCCACCCCTCCAGGTTGTTCATCTCCCACCAGGCGAGAAAAGCGGGTCCTGCGATGAATCGCCCCACCTCCTCCTCGGAGTATCCCAATCTCAGGAGCATGTTGCGCCACACACATTCCTCCCCCACGATGGCAAGCGGCATATTGACACCATGGAGCGCCATCCAGTCGATTTCCTGCTGCCATCTGTCCCAGTCCCAGAAAGCCATGGAATAGGAGAACGTGCAGTAGTTGAAGTCATATCGCAAGGCGAGGTCGGTCTCGTGCCGTTCGCGCTGTGCCACAGGCGGCAGTTTGGCAGGCAACTTGGCCTTCATGCCGTTCCATGACAGATGGATGCCTGCATGATATTTCAGATACCAGTTGATGCCCGTGGCGATATTGACCCATGTGTTGCCCCTGACCACGACACGCTGACCGCTTTGGTCCAGTTCAAAGAAATCGCGGTCGGCCTTGACCAGTTGGGTTTTGAACTTGCGTGAGGCACCGGCATCGATGCGCTCCAGCAAGTCATCAGCAGGATTGGCCGAGGTGGTGAGGATGGCCATCAGGCCAATGAGGAGGAATAGGAGTTTTTTCATTGCTTATTTTTGAAGGATTTAGGGTATTGGATATATGATTCGCATGTGGAGGTTGCGTCAAAAACGCAACATACGGAGAAGCAATCTTCAATTTTCAATCTTCAATCTTCAATCTTCAATCTTCAATTGGAGCTTCGCTCCCCTAATGATGTCATCATGTGAGATGGTGCAGCCTTTGAGGGGCACGCCATTGAGAGCAGCCTCCCTGACATAGGGATGAACATTGTCTGCCCCAGGAGCCTCGATGGTGAAGGGAATGCCTTTGGAGGGGTTGATGGTGACCCGCCGGAAGAGCGGTGAGCCCAGCACATACTCCTTGGTGGCAGGACAGACGGGATAGAATCCCATCGCAGAGAACACATACCAAGCCGACATCTGCCCCGCATCATCGTTGCCCGACAGTCCGCCCGGCGTGTCGTTGTATTCCGTCTGCAGAATATGGCGCACCCATTTCTGTGTCAGGTCAGGACGCCCCGCATAACCAAACATATAAGGCACCTGATGACAGGGTTCGTTGCCATGCCAGTAGCGCCCCTCGGTGAACATCGAGTCCAGCCGAGCCACGAAAGCGTCACGGCCCCCCATCACATCCATCAACCCCTTGGGGTCATGCGGCACATACCAAGTGTAATGGCAGGCAGCCCCCTCGGTGATGAAACTCTTGCGGTGGATAAAGTCGGTGTTGTTCTCAAACTTTCCGTTCTGATGTCTTCCGTCAGCATAGCCCGTGCGTGGGTTGATGACGTTGCGCCAGTTAGCCGACCGCCGCATGAGCATCTTGGCATCGTCTGCATGGCTGAGCGCCGCAGCCATCTGCGCCACGGCGAAGTCATCAAAAGCATACTCCAGGGTGCGGGAAGTCTGCTCGTTGGTATGAAAAGCCTCCGCCACGGAGTCCTCCATCGGGATGTAGCCCCACTGAAGATAAGACCTGAGGGCACGCCGTCCCATGCCATTGCGGTAGTCTGTGTCAGAGGCAGGTGACTCAAAGGCGTTGCGGCGCATTGCCCTATAAGCCCTCTCCGCATCGAATCCACGTATCCCCTTAATGTAGGCATCCGCCAAAGTGGCAGCGCAGTGGTCACCAATCATCGCCGCCGTGTAGGAATTCCAGCAGGGGAATATGGGCAACCAACCGCCCTCCTCCGCCATATTGACCAACGACTGCATCATGTCGGAAGAGACATCGGGAACGATGATGTTATACAGTGGATGGAGCGCCCGATAGGTGTCCCACATGGAGAAATCCGTATAGACAGACCGCGTGCCCCTCATGATGGAACCATTGCCGGCAAAGCGCGGATAGGCACCGTCGGCGTCGCTCAGCAGACGTGGCAGGAACGAGGAACGGTATAGCGCGCCATAGAACTGATGGATGATGCTCTCGTCATCCCCCTCCACATCGATGGTGTGCAACCGGTCCGTCCATGTCTGTGCAGCCCCGGCCATCATGGTCTCAAATTCCTTGCCCGCCACCTCGGCAGTCATATTGCGCTCACAGCCCTCACGGCCGGTGAACGATGACGCCATCCTCAGGACGATGGGTTGACCCGCCTTGCACTCGAATGTCAGCCACACACCCGACTGCTCCTTACCGCCGATAGCTGTTTTTCCTTTCTCCACGGCATCAGCCACGAAGGTTCCGTAGTCTGCAGGAGTATCCGAGTATTCCATCAACAGATGACCGCTGAATCCTGCACGCTCACCCCATCCTTGATAGATGCGGTGAACGGGATTGCAGCCATAGACACGGCGGGCGGCAGGATCGATGAGTGTATTCCCCTCACCCTCGTCGCTGTTGGTTTGCATGACAATATGCACCTGTTGGTCATGATTGGGAGTGATCCGCATGATGGCCCCATGGGCAGAAGCCGTCAGTTCCACACGCAGGTGTTCGTCAGGCAGATTGACCGCATAATAATGCGGATGCGACACCTCATCGTCATGAGAGAACCGTGTGGCCCTTTTTTCCGGAGCCGTGCGCAACTGCCCACCGAGGGCAGCGATGGTGAACGAGCCATAATCCTGTGTGCATCCGCCCACTATCCAATGAGAGTTGCGCATGCCCTGCCACAGCGAGTCGGCGTAATAGAAAGGAGCGATGCACTTCTTCTCCGTGTCCCGCGTCTGCGGAGTCCAGAAATTCTGTCCGTTGGGAACGAGTACGGCAGGCAGCGTCTGCCCATGCTCCTCGCTGCCCTTGCCGAACAGTCCTGCGGACAGGGTGTTGGCCTGAGCGGTGCCCGCCATCGTGTTGAGGGCGACCAGTTGGCGCTCATGCTCCAGACGGTGGATGCGGTCGACCATATATGCCTTGATGTCGCTCCATCGGTAATAGTGCTCCATGACTGCAGGGATGGGAAGAGAAAAATCCCTTTCGTTGTGCAACAGGCGCACGATGACCTCCCCTTTCTGTCCCCGATAGAAAATCATCTGCATGTTGGCCGCCATGGGCAGTATCTCATCCATTTGACCGTTCTGTGCAGAGGAAGCCTGCATCAGGGTCAGCAGTCGGTAGAGATTGGTGTCGTGTCCGAAGCGGAGGTCTGCCGATGAGCCAGTCCGTTGGACAGCCACGTCGGCCCTCGTCTCCATGTCATGCCACAGCGAGAGCGCTGAGCGTGCAGGTTCGCCTCCCGTGCGCGGGTCACTGCCATTGCAATAAGCCATCCGCTCGTTGTTTCGCTCATAGACATCACGCATCTCCCCTGCTGTGAACAGCCAATAGAGGTCGAAGCGGAATGAGGGGTCGCCGAGGTCCTGGATATCAGAGGCGATGGTGTGAAGTTCGCTCATGAGTTTCTCTGGTTCGCTGACCGACGATGGATTTTTGAACAAGAGATGCATCAGACGGTCGGGACTGCCGTGCATCTTGGCAAACGGACCTTTCTCTATCTTTTTGAGTTCAGGTGTGGTATATGCGATATAACTCATGTCGGCCGAGTCGGTGGCGCTGTCGATATGCACCAACGGACAGCGGCTGCGTATTTTCGAAATGAAATGGCCCATACTGGCGGCACAGCGCGGCACCACACTCGAACGGGCACGGACGAGTGAGCCCTCAGTAAAAACTCCGGGGAAATTGGTAATCATGCGGTCGGCGATTTCCTCATGCTGCCGTCCGCCCAGCGGAGTGAGTTGACCGCCATTTCCACGGGCATTGCGCCACACCTTTTCCAGTTGTTTGCGCAGTCTCTTTCCCTCCGCAGTCAGGTTCTTCTTGTCAGCCAACTGCGCAATGACCCACTCATACCGGCTGTCGGAAGGCAACCACCGTGAACCATGCCTGCCATAGTGTGAGATATAGAAAGGCTGATACCCCTCCGGCGGTGCAGGATTGATCAGCACGTGATGGACGGGATAGGCGTAATAGACACCCCCCATCTGCTCAGGTGTCTTTTCCTGGGCAGAAGCAGCCATCGCTAAAAGGAGGGCAACATATATGGTAAGAATTCTATTCATATAATTCAAGTTCGCTTTTGCTCCACTTTTTGGAGTTTTGGAGTTTAGGAGATTAGAAGTTTAGACAATAGAACTGCTTGCTCATCGTCAGCAGAGACTGTCATTTGCAGGAGTAATGTCTACACTCCTATACTCCCACACTCCTACACTCCTTTCAACTTGAGAAAGTTGAGTTCATATAATTTGATATTCCAGTCGATACCTAAGGGATTCTTGCACATGCTGAGCACCAACGGCAAGGGATGTGTCAGCGAGACGGTCATCTCGGTACGGTCGATGTCCGCCCGCACCGTAATGGTGTCTTCCGAACGGGAGATTTCCCTCCAGGTGATTCCATCGTAGATAAATTTCCTTTCTTTCAGCAGTGTATCCAATGCCTTGCGTGAGATAAAGGCAAAGGTGCCCTCAGCGATATAGGTCGCGCCATCACGCTGCGGACTGTCCCAGCAGAAGCCGTCGGCCTGTTCCACCACACCCTGTGGAATCCTGTAGATGGCCTTGTTGCATCTTACCAGAAGTTGGTCACCCATCCATTCCATGGAGAGCGGCCAGGTGCGGAACTGGCGGTTGAGCGTATAGGAGATTTGCGATTCCACGATGGGGGTGACAGGTCGGGCAGGCATTGCAGGTGTGATGGCCGTGAGCGGCACGGTCGTCGCTGTAGTGCTTGCGGAAACTGGTTGTTCCTCTTTTTTCCAGAACACCAATTGCCCGCCCTTCATCAGTTGATCGTGAGTGATGCGGGCATCGTCAAGCCTTTTCCCGTTGAGTGTGGCATAGGCGTATGTGTCACCCTTTCCTCTTAGTGACACTTGCAAAGTCTTGCCGTTAGGCAGGAGCATCGTATAGCCCTCTGAAAGCATCGGAAGGGTAAGCAGGTAATAGTCGTGCCCCGCATTGGGATAGAGCCCCATCATGTGGAACGCGAGCCACGACGACATGGCACCCGAATCATCATTGCCAGGCAGACCATTGGGCGTGTCGGAATAATTGTTATCGATAATCTCATGCACGCGGCGGGTACTGAGGTCGGGCCGTCCTATCCAATGGTAGAGACAGGGCGTGAGGAAAGACGGCTCATTCGCCACATTATAGTATTTCTTCTCAAAAAACAAGTCGAGCCGCTGCCGGAAAGCCTCATCGCCACCGCATGCCTCTATCAATCCCGGCACGTCATGGGGGATATTGAGAGAATATTCCTCTGATGTCGCCTCATAGAAGAAAGTGGACCACCACGGCAGGTACCAAGGTGCGACCTTGGTGGTGGGGGTATAGGGAATGCGCGGATGGAACACTTTTGACTTACCCCAGGGCACGCTGTCGAGCCAGTTTCCCTTCTCGTCACGCGGCATGATGAACCCCCTCATGCCATCAAACTCATAGTCCTTGCGAAACAGGTTCTTCCAGTTGCCCGCTTTCTGGCCATATTCCGAGGCCACATCGTCGTAGCCGAGGGCATGCGCCACCACAGCGATGCAATAGTCGTCAAAGGCATACTCGATGGTGCGGTTGCCGGCCCGGTCGACACCATACGGGATATATCCCAGCGTATTGTAGTAAGCCAGTCCGCCCCTACCCTCTTTCTCCTCATTGCCGCCCGGCGGCACGGTGGCATCCTTGAGCATCGCCTCGAGCGCCCATTCATAGTCGATGCCGTCAAGGTGTTTCGCACAGGCATCCGCGATCACCACCTCCGCATTGCTGCCCCCCTGGGTGCGCCCGTTGCAGTTGCCGCTGCGCCCCTCGGGAAGATACCCCTCACGGCGGTAGATATGGAGCATGGAACGGATGATGTCGCGCTGACGGTCGGGAGCGATGAGCGTGAGCAGGGGTGACGAGGTGCGATAGGTGTCCCAGATGGCATAATAGTCGTCATAATAAGGAGCATCCGTCCATTTAGGATTCTCACCGGTGCGGTCCACCGGCATAATCATCGTGTGATAGAGAGCGGTGTAGAACATCCGCAACTGACGCTCATCCTTGGTGGCCGGTGCAATGCGGCTGAGGAGCGGTCGCCATGCCTCACGCAAGTCTTCCAACTGCTGCTCAAAGGTATTGGGAGTGATGTTGCGGTTGGCCTGCATGGTGCTCACGAAGGAGATCCCCACCTTGACATTGACGCAGGTGTCGGTGAAAAGCAGGTGAGCCTTGGTCGGACAAGTCGGACCTGTCGGACTCGTCTGTGCGGTGAATGGCCGGTCTGCAACAAGGGCAAAATAAACCGTGTAGGCATCGCCATTGTTCCACCCACCCCGGATGGTAGAGTAGCCCCTCACCTCATGGTCGGAAACCACCTCCACGCCAGCACTGACAAACTGCTGTGCCTCGCGCAGGTCGGGGATATCGCTCTTGCCCAGATAATGGGTGGCATCAACGAACAACTGTCCGGCTTTTGGATAATGGATGCGGTAGAGCGCACAACGCTCCGCAGTGGTGATTTCCGTGCGGATGCCATTCTCAAAGGTGGTGGCGTAATAGCCCAGGCTGACCTGCTCGGTGGTGCGCAGTTGTTCCTGTGGCCCATTCTCCGCCATCGGCTGGATGAGGATATTGCCGTATTTCTGACCGCCGCCGGTGCCGCTGACATGCGTCTGCGAGAAACCCGTGACTGGTTCTGGCATGGGTGCCCATCCTGCATTGGGTTTGACCCCGCAGTCCGGACCCGGCTTTACCATACCGAACGGCATGCAGGGACCGGGGAAGGTGCGCCCCACCCCCTCGCTTCCAATGCGCGGGTCAACATAGCGGCACACATCCTGCGCCTGAACGCCCAAGAACAAGCTGCACCATAGTATCAGAAGGCAAAATCTAACTCTCATCATATATTTCGCAAAGATAGTAAAAGCCGAGAGGAAAGCAAAACAAATCAGCATTTATTTTCTCTGAGGCTTTGCATCTCTGTCATATCCTTATTTGCTTCACTTCTGTATTGACACTTGATTCATTGCTGAAATGTGCATATTCATTTTATAAGAGATCATCAAAAAACGCTCCGCTTGATAAAAAAATAGAAAAACATTCTTATGATAAGGTTGGTGTATGGGAAACGCTCACGCTTGCGAAAAAGCGCCAAGGCGCTCTCAAAAAGGAGGAAAAATTTTTACGTCATTCATATTTTCTATTCTTTAGCCATACAACCTTTTTATTTCTTTTTTGTGAGTGCCTTGGCACTTTTTATAGTTTTTATACATTCAACCTGTTTTTATTACTTTTTCCTAAGAGAAGCGTTTTTTGATAATCTCTCCTTACAACCATTGCTGTGATGACTAAGTTTACGGAAGGCACATTTTACCAAAATCCCCCGCTGCGGCTGCAGCGGGGGAAAATGTCACAGGATAAGCCATGATCAATAACCGGCGTTCTGTTTCCAACTCGGGTTGAGGTTCAGGATATCCTTATGGATGGGGAAGATGCGGCAAGTCTTCTCGAAACGTGCTGTCGGGAAGTTCTTGTAGTGCGGGAAATACTCATCCTCGTAATGGCCGAAGCGGA
>CAMZHP010000101.1 GCA_947306845.1 uncultured Prevotellaceae bacterium | reverse complement strand
CGTCTGGGGGATTAGATAAAATCTGGAGATTCCTAAATCATCTGGACAATCCCCAAATACTATAAAAAAGGTGTTAAGCCTGATGTTCTGCAGCCCGAGTTGTGAAGGGGCAACAGAATGTCAGGCTTAATTCTTTTATTCAAGTTGAGCTTTGCTCAACTTTCTCAACCTTCAACTACTACCATCCGTCTATGCCATGGATGATGATTTTGTGGATTGCCCTGAAGAACGGCTGTAAAAATGCGTAAAGGATTAATAGCCAATAAGTATACTTGGAACACTCAATTTTTGCTGAGAGTTTTGTAAACAAAAAATCATTAAAATACCTTAAAGAAATGCTTTTTCCTCATCAAAAAGGAATAACGTAACGGATAATTATATTAACTTTGTAAGCGAAATAAAAAATCTATTTCTGCAACTTACGAAGAAGAATTTTTTTAAAAGTTGACCAAAACGGGAAACTTTTTTTGAAATTTGAGAGGAAATGTTTTCCAAAACCTATAACTACGACAATGAGGGATTATACAATTCTGAAGCGTGACGGCAAGCGCGACCGCTTCTCGCTCGACAAGATCATGACGGCCATTATCAAGGCCTTCCAGTCTGTTGGAGAATCTGCTGATTTGGGTTCTATCTCAAAGATAATCAGCCATTTGAATATCACCGACAATATCACGGTCGAGGATATCCAAAACGAGGTTGAGGAGGCTTTGATGCGAGAGGGACACTACAAGGTGGCCAAGTCGTTTATGCTCTACAGGCAGAAGCATACAGAGGATAGGGAAACCATGGAGCGGTTGAAATTTTTGGCAGACTATGTGGATGCAGCCAACGCCGCTACCGGTTCGAAATATGATGCCAATGCCAATGTGGAGCACAAAAATATTGCAACATTGATTGGTGAGTTGCCCAAGGCAAGCTTTATCAGGCTCAACCGCCGACTGCTCACCGACCGTATAAAAAAAATGTATGGAAAGGAACTGGCCGATGAGTATATCGACAAGCTGACCAAGCATTTCATTTACAAGAATGATGAGACCTCACTGGCCAACTATTGCGCCTCCATCACCATGTATCCCTGGCTGATCGGTGGCACCATGTCCATCGGCGGCAACTCCACCGCACCCACCAACCTCAAATCGTTCTGCGGCGGCTTTGTCAACATGGTCTTCATGGTGTCGAGCATGCTGAGCGGCGCCTGTGCCACTCCCGAATTCCTCATGTATCTCAACTATTTCATAGGAATGGAGTATGGCAAGGATTATTGGAAAGAGCCCGACCGTGTCGTTGACCTTTCTGTTAAGCAACGCACCATCGACAAGATGATCACCGATTGCTTCGAGCAGATTGTCTATTCCATCAACCAGCCGACGGGAGCTCGCAATTATCAGGCCGTTTTCTGGAATATCGCCTATTACGACCGCTATTATTTTGAGAGCCTGTTTGGCAACTTCTACTTCCCCGATGGATCGCAGCCTGACTGGGAAGGCCTCTCTTGGCTACAGAAACGCTTTATGAAGTGGTTCAACAAAGAGCGGACAAAGACCGTGCTCACATTCCCCGTGGAAACCATGGCTTTGCTCACTGCCGATGGTGATGTCATTGACAAGGAATGGGGCGATTTTACCGCAGAGATGTATGCCGAGGGACACTCGTTCTTCACCTATATGAGCGACAACGCCGATTCCCTGAGCTCATGCTGCCGTCTGCGCAATGAGATACAGGACAACGGGTTCAGCTATACTCTCGGAGCCGGAGGCGTGTCCACTGGTTCGAAGAGTGTGCTCACCATCAACCTCAACCGCTGCATCCAATATGCTGTCAACAATGGCCTCGACTACAAGGAGTATCTCTCGCAGATTATCGACCTCTGCCACAAAGTGCAGCTGGCATACAACGAGAACCTGAAGGACCTGAAGGAGCATGGCATGCTGCCGCTCTTCGATGCAGGATACATTAATATCGGACGACAGTATCTCACCATCGGCGTCAACGGCTTGGTGGAGGCTGCTGAGTTCATGGGCCTGAAGATAGACAACAACCCCGACTATCTCGCTTTTGTGCAGGAGGTGCTCGGATTGGTCGAGAAATTCAACAAGCAATACCGCACGAAGGATGTGCTCTTCAACTGTGAGATGATCCCGGCAGAAAATGTGGGCGTGAAACATGCCAAATGGGACCGCGAGGACGGCTATTTCGTGCCCCGCGACTGCTATAACAGCTATTTCTACATCGTAGAGGATGACTCGCTGAACATCATTGACAAGTTCAAACTTCATGGTGCTCCTTATATTGAGCATCTCACAGGTGGCTCAGCACTTCACATGAACCTGGAGGAGCATCTCTCGCAGCAGCAATACAGGCAACTGCTCCGCGTGGCAGCCAAGGAGGGGTGCAACTACTTCACGTTCAACATCCCCAACACCATCTGCAACGACTGCGGACATATCGACAAGCGCTACCTCAAGGAGTGCCCGCACTGTCACTCAAAGAACATAGACTACATGACACGCATCATAGGCTACCTGAAGCGTGTGAGCAATTTTTCACAGCCGCGCCAGGAGGAAGCCCACAGACGTTTCTATGCAGGACAAGAGAAAATGTAATTTCATTCAGCTTAAAAAAATATCACCAGCCTTACCATGCTCAAATACGTCAATACATCTGTGGTATTTCAGGAGATTCCCGATGAAGTGACACTTGCCATCAATATCTCCAACTGTCCGTGCCACTGCCCGGGCTGTCACAGCAAGTACTTGTGGGAAAACATTGGCACTCCGCTCACTCCCATGGTCATTGACATGCTGCTCAACCAATATGGCAGCGACATCACCTGCATCGCGTTCATGGGTGGCGACGCAGAACCGTCGTATGTCAACACGCTGGCACGATACATCCACCGTGAGCACTCACAGACAAAGGTGGCATGGTATAGCGGAAGGCAAAGGGTGCCCTCGAATGTGAGGAAGACAGATTTTGACTATATCAAGGTGGGACCCTACATCGCTCATCTTGGTTGTCTCAAGGACCGCACCACGAACCAAAGATTGTACAAGCGCGCCTCTGGCGATGACTTCACTGATGTGACCCCGTATTTTTGGAAATGACCGACGTAAGATCCCTTGTGGCGATTGTCTGCGCCAACTCGCTCACTGTCGTGGGCTTGAAACAGCTGCTGCAGAGTGTAATGCCTACCATTGAGATGGAGACATTCACTTCTGCGGCCGAGCTGCAAGGGAGCCAGCCCGAAAGGTTCTTCCATTACTTTGTAGATATCAGCATATTGCTCTCCAACCGTTCTTTTTTTGCCGAGCGCAACCGTCGCACCATTGTGCTTACCACAGCCAGTGAGCATGCTGCGCAATTGCCAGAATTCCATTGCATCTGTGTCACCAAGGGGGAGAAAGCCTTGGTGAGGTCGCTCTTGCAGACCATGCGCATGGGGCATCCTCATGGGGAGCATATCATGAATACAGCCCACCAGAAGCCTCAGCTCTCGCCGAGAGAAGTCGAGGTGCTCTCGCTCTTGGTCAGAGGACTCATCAACAAGGAAATCGCCGACCGCCTCAACATCAGCTTGACCACTGTCATCACGCACCGCAAGAACATTGTGGAGAAACTAGGCATGCGCAGTCTATCTGCGCTCACGGTCTATGCAGTGATGAACGGATATGTGGATTTGGAGCAAATATAGTTGTGAGAAAAAAAGGATGTGAGGTTGATCGGTGAAAGAGACCTTATAGCCAAGGGGCGAGAAGGTGGGCAAACCAACCAACTGTTTTCTGCCACCGTGTGCGGAATTTGTTCCATGATTGAGGAGTCAGACGAAAGCTTTTCGACTTGTCGGTGTCGAACATGTGGTCAAGCTGCCGGGTGACACATGAGTCGACAATGACGGCGTTGGTCTCATAGTCGAAACGCAGACTCCGGGCGTTGAGGTTGGCACTTCCCACGGTGCAGAATTTTCCATCTACAGTGATGATTTTGGTGTGATGGAATCCTGGCTCATAAATCCATACGTTGACCCCATGTTTCATCAGCTTGTGCACGTTGTAGAAGCCGCAGTCGGGAGTAAGCGGGATGTCGCTCTTGGCAGATACCATTACTTCCACTTTCACACCTCGCTTTACTGCATTGCGAAGGGCTTTCTTCAGCTTGCCGCTCAATGTCAGATACGGATTCACCAGCTTGATGCTGTCCTGGGCATCGTTGATGGCATCGATGTAGAACTTGCGGATGATATGGCTGCTCCTACGGGGTTCCCTGTTGATGATGCCCACCGTCTGATGCCCTTTGCTGGTTGTCGTGTCGGGTTTCAGGTTCTTGAAATACTCACCCGCTGATGGCGTGAGCCGGAAATACTTGGGGTCGCCGAATAAATCTTCTCCCGACACTTTCTTCCATAAGCTCATGAAGATGCGCTGCAGCGTGTTCACCTCCTCACCCTCAATGCGGCAGTGCATGTCGCGCCATTCGCCTACCACCTTGGTGCCGTTGATGTAGTAGTCGGCCACATTCATACCTCCTGTGTATGCAATCTTCCCGTCGATGACAACAATCTTGCGGTGGTCACGGCTCCACACATGGTTGATCCAAGGGAAACGCACAGGATCGAACTCATGGATTTGGATGCCCATGGCGCGTATGTCTCGCAGATGGCGCTTGCGGAGCGGTCGGTTGTTGGAGTCGTTGCCAAAACCGTCGAAGAGCGCTCTCACCTCGACACCTTCCTTCACCTTATCACCCAGCAGATGGAAGAGCAGCCGGGCGATGGAGTCGTTGCGGAAATTGAAATATTCCAGATGCACGCTACTCCTTGCCTGACGGATGGCTTCAAACATGTCATCAAATTTCTCCTGGCCGCTTGTGAGCAGTGTTACGCTGTTGTCCTTTGAGAATGTCACACCCTCAAGGCTCAACTGGTTGATGATCAGTGAGTCGCTGCTCTGGGCTGTGACAGTCGTGTTGGAGATAAGGAGAAATAATGCCAAAAAAAGAGCTTTCATCAACTTCTAAGCTGTATTGCCATCAACCGATAAGTCTTTTTTGCAAGGTGACTAAAAGTCTTTTGCAAGGTGACCGGTTCAATTTTTTACTATGCTTTTAAAAAATTTTGGCAAAGTTACATCATTATTGTGAGACCGCAAAATGAAGATGGATGAAAAATGCGAATCAGAGCATGCAGCGGTAGTGATCGACGACACCGAGAAGATGCCGCTCTTGGTCGATGACCAACACGGAATGCACCTTGTTTTGGTTCATGATGCGCTGGATTTCTGTCACTTTCGTCTCGGGAGCCACGCATTTGGGTTGTCGTGTCATGATGTCGGCTACAGTCCTGTCGAAGAATTCCGACTGCCATCGCTCCATGGCCCGGCGGATGTCGCCATCTGTGATGATGCCTTCGACACGTCCGTCGCAGAGGGCAACGCCCAGTCCCAGCTTTCCCTTGCTTACGAGTATGATGGCCTCGCCCAGGTGCATGTCCGAAGGAATGACGGGCAGATCGTCGCTCTTCATCACGTCGCGGGCAGTGGTGAGCAACCGCTTGCCCAGTTCACCGCCAGGATGGAACTGTGCAAAATCTTTAGGTCTGAAATGGCGCACTTCCATCAGGGCAACAGCCAGGGCGTCGCCCATGGCCAGGGCGGCAGTGGTGCTGCTTGTAGGAGCGAGGTTGAGCGGACAGGCTTCCTTCTCTACCTTCACGAGAATGTGCACGGTGGAATATTTGGCCAGCAGCGAGTTGGGGTTGCCTGTCATGGCAATGATGGGAATGCCGTTGTGGAGCACAATAGGGATGAAGCGCAGCAGTTCATCGGTCTGTCCGGAATTGCTGAGAGCGAGCACGATATCTTCCGTGGTCATCACTCCCAGGTCACCATGATAGACATCCAGCGGGTTGATGTAGAAAGCAGGTGTTCCTGTGCTCGATAGGGTGGCTGCGATTTTGGCGCCAATGTTGCCGCTTTTTCCCACGCCCGTGACAATCACCTTGCCATGGCAGTGGTAAATCATGTCGACGGCGCGGTCAAACTGTTCGTCGAGTTGGGTGATGAGGTCGGTGAGTGCATTGGCCTCGTCTCTGAGGCACTGGGCTGCATATTCGCGGGGAAGATGATGGTTCATAGTTGATCAATCATTGTACATAGTTATTGTTAGTCGTCGGTCTGTGTTGAACAGGGATGGTCAATCCTTGTCATATATGGGAGCAGAAAGGATGGCTTTGACCAATTTTTCCAGATGCTCAAGCGGCAGCATGTTGGGTCCGTCGCTGAGCGCGTGGTCAGGGTCGGGGTGTGTTTCGAGGAAAAAGCCGGTGGCACCGAAAGCATGGGCGGCAAGTGCCATCTGTGGCACGAATCGCCTGTCACCGCTGGTGTGCCCTCCGCCAGCTCCAGGGCGTTGCACGCTGTGGGTGCAGTCCATCACTACACGAGGCACTATCTCAAGCATGTCTGGGATGTTGCGGAAGTCCACGACGAGGTTGTTGTATCCGAAACAGCTGCCACGTTCGGTGAGCCACACCTCACTGGCTCCGGCATCGAGGGCCTTCTCCACGGGATAGCGCATGTCGCGCCCGCTGAGAAACTGCGCTTTCTTGATGTTCACGATGCGCCCTGTACGGGCGGCAGCGGCGAGCAAGTCGGTCTGGCGGCAGAGGAAAGCGGGTATCTGTAGCACATCAGCCACTTCGCCGGCGGGTTTTGCTTGCCAGCTCTCATGGATGTCGGTCAGGATGCGCAGTCCGTAGCGTGACTTGATGTCGGCGAGCATCTGCAGGCCACGCTCCAAACCCGGACCGCGGTAGGAACTTACTGAGGTGCGGTTGGCTTTGTCGAAGGATGACTTGAAAATGATGTCAGTGCCCAGTCGGGCATTGATGGCCGTGATTTGCTCTGCCACCTGGCATAGCAAATACTCCGACTCGATGACACAGGGGCCTGCTATAAAGATGGGGCCTGACGATAGCGATGTTTTCTTCATGGGATATAAGTATATGATAGAAAAACGAAGGTCTATATTTGTGCAACACTTGATGCAAAGGTACGATTATTATGTGAGTGGAAAGCAAATTATTAAGATTTTTATGTATTTTTGCATTCGCGAGTATCTGTTCAGCGAATAATATCAAGGAGTGCCCTATCGGGCAGAAATCCTACAAATCAATTCAAATCTGTCAAATCTTTATTTTTTCACAATAGAAATTTGTTTGATTTGTAAATATTTGGAAAATTTGACTTCAGTTTCGTACGTCTACCGTTGGCCCTCGCTGAAGGCGACTCAAAAAGATGATTCGCTGAATGGTTGCATTCAGGACAATTCCCTATGCCAGAAGAGGGGATGTTTGTCTCTGTTAGGTTTATGGAAACGTGGAGGCCTAATGAAAGAAGAAACAGCAGTTTTACTTCTTTTAGTTCTAAAGTAGTATTTCAATGTATGATTGATACTTTTCTCATTTCATCGTAATTGTATTTTTTGACCATTTCTTTGATGTAGAAAATATCTTTTATCCACCAAACGATTGAGATTAAACCAGGAATAATAAGAAAAGAGCAACAGGTCAAGCCTAATTTCATTAGTCCGTTCTTTGTGTCTTTTAATAGAATTCTGTCAACACCAAGATATCCCAAAAAGATAGAGACGAGTAACATGATATCAGCATCTCTGAGATTCATATCATAGATAAGAGCAAGCTGCTTATCAGTGAGAGACATCATCCATGATTTGACTTCATTGTATAGTTCAGTTGGATAATAATCTCTATTTAACAGAAACAATTCAACTTCCCGTTCTTTTTCTGAAGAAAAAGAAGTAGCTTTTTTCTTGGAGGGACAGCCGCAAGTCGGACATGCTTTCTCTTGTTCCGGATATTCAGTTCCGCATTCTTCACAAATTTCCAATTTCAATATAGGAGCACCACAATGTATGCACTGCTGTGCCTTGTCGGATATCTCACGGCCACATTGGGAACATATTATTAGCGCCATATTTTGATGATTTTTTGTTAACTGCTTGCAAAGATAATCATATAATTTGGTTTTATAATTCTCTAATTCTCTAATTCGTGATTAAGATATAAAAATAAGAAACCATGGGTAAATAAAAGTTCGTGAAGTTTCGTGTTTTCGTGGTTGAGGTATTTTTCATGGAGCTTCGTGGTGGATTTTTCGTGGTGTGTCATTATTCTCTACGAAAAAAAGAGAAAAAAGTGAGGAATTTGAAAATAAAGATGTAACTTTACCCCTTGAAACGAATAGTTTACCTAAACAAATACCTTTTACAGTATGAAGAATGTACCAGTAATCAAAATTGGAATCGTCGCCGTAAGCCGCGATTGTTTCCCAGAGTCATTGGCAGTCAACCGTCGTAAGGCTATGATAGCCAAGTATGTAGAGAAGTACGGTGATGCCGATATCTACGAGTGCCCTATCTGTATTGTCGAGAGTGAGATTCACGCTCAGCAGGCTCTTGAGGATGTGAAGAAGGCTGGATGCAACGCACTTTGCGTGTATCTGGGCAATTTTGGTCCGGAGATCTCTGAGACTATGATAGCCGACTGGTTCCAGGGCCCGACCATGTTCTGCGCTGCTGCCGAGGAGACACAGGAGAACTTGATTGATGGCCGTGGCGATGCCTACTGCGGCATGCTCAATGCCAGCCAGGCCCTCTCTCTGCGCAAGACACGTGCCTACATCCCAGAGGAACCTGTAGGAGATGCCTCAGAGTGTGCAGATATGATTCATGAGTTCGTGCCCATCGCACGTGCCATCGTTGGTCTGCAGAACTTGAAAATCATCAGTTTCGGTCCGCGTCCCAACAACTTCCTCGCTTGCAACGCACCTATCCGTGCCCTCTACGACCTCGATGTGGAGATTGAGGAGAACTCAGAACTCGACTTGCTTGAGGCTTTCCAGAAGCATGAGGGCGACCCACGCATCGATGATGTGGTGAAGGATATGGCTGCCGAGTTGGGTAAAGGCAACAAGATTCCGTCGGTGCTGCCGAAATTGGCCCAGTATGAACTGACGCTGCTCGACTGGATTGAGGCTCACAAAGGCTCCCGCCAGTTTGTGGCCATGGCCAACAAGTGCTGGCCCGCGTTCCAGACGATGTTTGGCTTCGTCCCATGTTATGTGAACAGCCGTCTGACGGGTCGTGGCATCCCCGTGGCCTGTGAGGTTGACATCTATGGCGCCCTGTCAGAGTATATCGGCACTTGCATCACTCAGGATGCAGTCACCTTGCTCGACATCAACAACTCCGTTCCAAGAGACATGTACGAGCAGAGCATCAAGGGCAAGAAGTTCGAGTGCGACAGCTATACCGACAAGGAGATTTTCATGGGCTTCCACTGTGGCAACACTGCTTCCTCGAAGGTTTGCAGCTGCCAGATGTGCTTCCAGCGCATCATGGCCCGCGCCCTGCCAGTAGAGGTGACCAACGGCACACTGGAGGGCGACCTGAAACCCGGCAAGGCCACCGTTTATCGTCTGCAGTCTACCGCCGACACCAAGCTCCGTGCCTATATCGCTCAGGGAGAGATCCTGCCAGTGCCCACCCGCTCGTTTGGTTCTATCGGAACCTTCGGCATCAAGAACATGAGCCGTTTCTATCGTCATGTCCTCATTGAGAAACATTATCCTCACCATGCAGCAGTGATGTTTGAGCATGCAGGAAAATATCTCTGGGAGGTGCTGAAGTATATGGGTATCCCCGTTG
>CAMZHP010000100.1 GCA_947306845.1 uncultured Prevotellaceae bacterium | reverse complement strand
AAACTCCCAAATTTCATCTCAAAACAATAAGTGTTAAATAAGCACTAATTATTGTTAATGGTGCTTTTTTCCGCTTTTTTATAGCTACCTTTGCATCGCAATGAAATAGTCAGGCGTGGTTTTCTTGCGCTAATTATTTCAAAAACAGACTGAAAAAGACAGTATTACAACAGACGTAATCAGTGCTTTGCGAATCAAAACGGAGGATTATGAATTTTAAAAGAACATTGAAGACGCTTGCAATAACTGCAATTATGACCATTGCCACGCTGCCCGCCAGCGGACAAGATATGATGGCACGCTACGTGCCCGTTGACAAAAAACTGAAACAACTCGACACCCTTGCCCTTCAAGCTACCATTGAGCGCGAGAACTTGGAGTCACCTTCTTCACAGCTCTATCTTGACTGGGACAACAGTGACACCCACTATAAGGCCTCTGCACTTCCCGAGACCTACCGCATTAACCTGAAAGGTTTCCGTATGCCCACCCCGAGCCGTGTGATTACCTCACAGTTTGGCCCTCGCTGGGGTCGCCAGCACCGTGGTCTCGACATCAAGGTATATATTGGCGACACCATCCGCGCCGCATGGTCGGGAAAGGTTCGTATTGTGAAATATGAGGCCAAAGGATATGGCAACTATGTGGTCATCCGCCACAGCAATGGTCTGGAGACCTATTACGCACACATGTCGAAGCATCTCGTAAGGGAGAACCAGACAGTACGTGCCGGTCAGCCCATCGGTCTTGGCGGCAACACAGGTCGCAGTACTGGTTCACACCTTCACTTTGAGACCCGCCTCTGCGGTGTGGCTCTCAATCCCGCCCTTTTCTTTGATTTCCGTAACCAGGACATCACTGGCGACAGCTATCTCTTCCGCCGCAGCACCATGCAGCAGGAGGACCTCAAGGCCACCGCAGCCCGTGGCCGCAAGCAGAGTGGCTATACCAAGGAGGAGGTTTATGGCGGTCACCGCTCTACCCCTGTCAGCACAGTAGCAAGTTCTACCCCTGTCAGGATAAATGACAACGATGCCATTCCCGAACCAGCCGCCACGCCTCGGGAGCGCAAGCCGCAAAGCAGCCAGATGACAGGCACCCACACCGTACAACCAGGAGAGACCATTTTCTCCATTGCCAAGAAATACAACATGTCAGTGGAGGAATTCCAACGAATGAATTGTCTGGGCAACGGTACCAAACTACGGGTTGGTCAGGTCATGGTTCATTCTTAAGGACGCGGTTTCAGCATCCTTAAAATGAGGGAAGAGAAAAGAAGATTTGAAATCTTTGTAAGATATAAAACAGGTGGATGAGCATTTTGCTATCCACCTGTTTTTTTGTAATTAAGTAGTTCATGAGTTATCACCTCTCTGACTTTCACAACATGGCCCCCTCAGACAAGGGAGGAGCGGGGGTAGGTTACTACTGAGAATGAATTCTTACTATTGTCCAGTTATCAGAATACGTTCATACCCGCACCATCGAGGAATGGATCATCGCCTAAAACACAATGGCCTCATAGACGTATAACTCTGCGTCGCGCCATCCGTCCCATCCGATGCCGGCCTTGTCGCGGGCGCAATGGCCGAAAAACTCTTCTTTTGTCCAGTTCACCTCATCAGCCACCTGGGGAAGGAATGTGCCGCTATGGTTGCCTTTGCGGATGAGCAGACCATGACGGTGGAGCTGGAACTCATCGATGCTTTGGATGCGGCGGCGGGGCGTGAGCACGGAGATTTCCACGTCAATGTCGCGCAACTCAGACCGATGAAGACGTGGGAAACGGTAATCCTCAAAAGCCGCCGACCGCGCCATCTCCGCTACAATTTCATGAAGCGGGGTGTCCTCAGCCATGTATCCGATACATCCCCGCAACTGTCCGTTTTTCTTCAGTGTGACAAAGGCGCCACACGGTGTTTTAAGAACATCCGACACCTCCGGGTTGGGGATGGGTTTTCCCTCAAAGGCCGTTGTCAGACTGCGCCAGGCAATCTCATGGAGTTGGTTCTTGTCCTCCTCTGTGAGAGAAAAGCCTTTTCTCCGCATGACAGCGAAAGAATGATAGCCCACCACCCTATCGCGGCGCTCGGGGTCGATATCCCCTGAGTTCTGATACAGGATATGCCGCACGTCATATTGGCTGTCGAGCATCATGAGCAGGGTGATGATGGCAAACTCGCCACAGGCCGATGTCTCAAGACCAGGGATGCCCCTGCGCGCATTCTCCTCTATCACGTCGATGAAATGGTCGGCATTGCCTGTCAGCAAGGCATCACCCGTCAGTTTGTCCGCCCTGCAAGCCCCCTCATAGGTTGGATAATGAGAGAAATCGCTGCTGATGACAAAAAGGTTGTCGGGGGTGAAATAAGGTTTCAGTGCAGCGGCAATGCGCTTCAGATGGTCGTATTTGTTGGTACTGATGATGATGGGCACGATGGGCGGCATCTCATTGAGGCGTGTCTGCAGGAACGGCAGTTGCACCTCCAGGCAGTGCTCCCGGTCGTGCGCCCGCTCGTTGTAATGAAACACACTGTCGGCCGCTATCAGTGCCGCTGCTGTGGTATGGTCGACGGGTATGGTGCCCAACGGGGTAGAATAATAATCGTCTGCCACGTTGACAGAGGCGCCGTTAAGCCACGCGTAATGACTGGGACCCAGCAGGAAGATGCGCTGATAACGGTGCTCTGGACGAAGCATGGCGAAAGCAGAGGCAGCCACATTGGCCGAAAAATAATAGCCGGCATGCGGCACGACCAGGGCAGCGATGTCATCGCTGACAGCCGTATCACCATGTCTGCCAAAACAAGCATCGAGTTCCTTCATCAGTTCAGACGGGTCAGCCTCATAGAAGCGCCCTGCCTGAGTGGCAGGCCTCACACGGTCTGCAGTTCTTGATTCATCATGGGTAGAGTTGGGCAGCATCACAAACAAGATTGTTAATAAGGGTATTTGCCAATAATTACTCATTGTCGCCAGCATTACGTTTTAGCCTGAGTGCCTGGAGGCAGTCAGTTTCCGCCATCCCGCACGCACGAAAAACCACGCATGCATCAACAGAGTGGAGAAAAGACCATAATGGCGGCACATCACATCAAAGCGCTCTTTCAAGGAAGCGCGGTGATGACGCGTCGTCTGTCCTTCCCTGAGATAGAGAGCCACCACCTCGTGCACCCTGACGAGCGGTGCTTTCCGCTCCTCCGCCTTCTTCATGACACGGATGCACCAGTCGACATCAGCCGACAGGCGGTAGTGCAAATCATATTCCACCTCCCTGGCAAGGTCTATGCGGGCATAGAAAGCCTGATGGCAGACCAACATGCCCTTCCGGAAAGACCGCCACGAGAGGCTTTCAGGCGCGGCATGATGGCGGTGGCCCACAAACCGTCCTTCCGCGTCGATGAGGTCGGTATCGCCATAGACCACCCCAGGGCGGTTGCCGTCGCCACCCAACTCAGCCACCTCGGCCACCTTCGTGAGCGTGGTGTCTTCCGGCAGGCGGTCGCCGGCATTGAGGAAGCACACATAATCGCCTGTGACGAGGCGCAGGCCCTTGTTCATCGCATCATACAGGCCATGGTCGGGCTCCGACATGACAATCACCTCATGGCCATTGTCAGACTGCGCCTCAGCCTCGGCATATTGCCTCGCGATATCCACCGTGGCATCTGTGGAGGCACCATCGACGATGATATGCTCCACATCATCATGCTCCTGCATCGCCACACTGTCGAGCGTGGGCCGCAGCGTGGAGGCAGCATTATAGGTGATGGTGACGATGGAGATTCTCATAGTCCGTAGTGTTTGAAGGCCATGGCATGGTTGTAAACCTCTATGTAGCGCAGTGCGACGCTGTCTTGAGAATACAGGGTGGCTACCTTTCTCACCGCCTGCCGACTCAGTTCGCTGGCATCCGCCTCGGTCAGAATCCAGTGAATGCCCTTCATCAAGTCAGCAGCATCCCTGTAGGCCGCCACATAACCCGTTTTCAGATGATCGATCTCCTCAGGTATCCCTCCCACTTTGAATCCCACGCACGGAACACCGCAGGCCATCGCCTCCATAATGGTGTTGGGCAGGTTTTCAGACAATGACGGCAGCACGAACAAGTCTGCTGCATTGTATACATCGACAATCCTGTGCTCGTCGGACACATAACCGAGCGGGAAGGTCGGCAGCGAAAGTTGGTCTTGCACTTCCTCCGCATGACCGCCCAGGATGACGAGGGCAGCCTGCTCCCTCATCTCCGGATGTTCGGCCACAAGCAGGCGACATGCCTCAGCCAGGTAGTCCATGCCCTTATTGGGATTGGTGACGCGCTGAGAGACGAAGAGAATGAGTTTTTTGTCTTTCGGCAGTCCCAATGCCTCCCGTGCCTTCATCTTGTCCGTTCGCCGGAATACCCTTGTGTCGATGGTATTGGGAATGCTGGTGATATGCTGTCCTGCAAGCAGCGCACTCTGCTTGGCCTCAAGCTCCAGCCAGCGGCTGCATGCCACGAAATAGATGCTGCTGCCGTCGTACAAGGCTTTCTTGCGTGCCCATACCCGTGAGGCGAGGTCGTTGTCGCCCCCTCCCCCTGGCAGGTAAAGGCAGTGGTGGCAACGGGTCTTGTATCTCTTGCAATCCATGGTGAGGTGGCAGATGGCCGTTGAGGGCCATGCGTCATGCATGGTCCACACCACGGGTTTCCCGCTGTCCAGGATTCGCTTGATGCCTGACAACGAGAGCATGCCCTGGTTGACCCAGTGCAGATGGATGATATCCGCTTCCTGAAATTCCCTCGTCCTCGTGATGTCGAAACCAGCATTGGCGATGTCGATGTCGAAAAGGTGTTTTTTTGAAAAATGCAGATGGGCATACACCGCGAGCCGTTCCCTCAGGAAATGCCGCTGTGCCATCATACCTCCGCCCATGTCTGCCACGGAGATGTTCTCGCTCTCCTTGTCGCGCACCAGCATCTTGGCTTTCACCCCGTTATTGTTGAGCGCGTCCATCAGGCGACATGCTGCCACAGCAGCCCCGCCTGCCCTTTCACTTGTGTTGACAATCAGTACTCTCATATCTGAGGTCAAAGATAGTGAAAGGTGAGCGAAAAGCAAAACAAAATACGAAGTTTTTGTTTTCTTTTCCGAACCGCATCCTATCTTCGACTGAAGTCAAAGATAGTGAAAATTTCGATTAAGAGAAAAAGATGCGAATGAAATTTGCCTAAAGAAGTTTTTTTCACTATCTTAGCAGCGGAAATCATTCAATTGGAGATGTAAGGTTGAAGATTGAAGATAGAAAATAGACAATGGCATGATGGAAAGGCGCTATCCTGTTGGCATACAGACCTTCTCACGGCTGCGAAAAGAAGGTTATGTATATATTGACAAGACCGACCTGATGTGGCGAATGACACGGTTCAGTCCCTTCGTGTTCTTAAGCCGTCCAAGGCGGTTTGGCAAATCCTTGCTCACCACCACGTTGTGCTCTTTCTTCCGTGGCGAGCGTGAGTTGTTCGAGGGACTGAAGGTGATGGAACTGGAGAAGGACTGGAAGCGTTATCCTGTACTTCACATCGACGTGAGCATGGCCAAGGGAAAACCTGATGTGGAAGGTCTGCAACGAGCTTTGCTGTTGGAAATGAAACCATTGATGAAGATTTATGGCACAGATTCTAGTGAGACATTGCCCGGCGAAGTGCTCTCAGGCCTCATACACCGTGCGTACGAGCAGACAGGTGAGCAGGTAGTGGTGGTTATCGACGAGTATGACGCGCCGTTGTTGGAGGTGCTCCATGAGGAGGAACAACTTCCTGGCTTCCGCCGTGTGATGCAGGAGTTCTACCAGTGCCTGAAGGCGCGTGAGTCGCTGATCCGTTTCTGTTTCATCACGGGCATCACGAAGTTCTCGCAGTTGAGCATCTTCTCCACGCTCAACAACATTACCAATGTCTCACTCAATCCGCAGTTTGCTGCCATCTGCGGCATCACCGAGGAGGAGATTGACACGCAGATGCAGCCCGATGTGACACGGTTGGCAGAGGAATATGAAGTGTCGCCACAGGAAATGCGCCAAATGCTACGTGACACTTACGACGGTTACCGTTTCTCGGGCAAGTCGCCGGACATCTACAATCCTTTCAGTGTGATGAAAGCATTCAACGAGTGCGAACTGCGCAATTTCTGGTTTGAGAGCGGCACACCCTCCTATCTGCTGAGACAGTTGCAGCGCTTTCACACCGACATCACCAAACTTGATGACCTGCAGGTGCCGGCATCAGCTTTCGACCAGCCTACAGAGAATATGACGGATGCCCTTCCGCTGCTTTATCAGAGTGGTTATGTCACCATCAAGGGCTATGACCGTCTCATACAGGAATATACCCTTGGCATCCCCAACAAAGAGGTGCGTGTAGGCTTCACCGAGGGTTTGCTCCCATCGGTGGCAGGTATTCGTGGCAGTGACGTGCAAAGCGGCTTTGCCGCCCGTTTTTGGAAAGCCCTCCGTGCCAACGACACAGACCTGGCTCTGCGTGAACTGAAGGCTTATCTGGAGGGGCTTCCCTACGTGGAGGGTTTTAAGAAGAAGCTGGAGGAAGTAACCGTGGCCGAGGGTTTCTATGAGTGGACTTTCTACCTTATCTTCTCGATGCTTAACGTGTACGTTCAAACGCAAGTGAAGTGTGCCCGCGGCAGGGCCGACATGGTGGTGTTCATGCCCGACACCATCTATGTGATGGAACTGAAACTCAATGGCACGGCACAGGACGCCCTCGACCAAATTGAGGAAAAAGGTTATGCCCTGCGCTATGCCACAGATGGCCGCCATATCATAAAGGTCGGCATGGGGTTCTCCATCGAACAACGCGCTCTGACAGAATACTTAATCATCCACGGCACAAACTGACAAAACTTGCAAAAAAATGCGTTGTTATCGCACACAACGGTTGATTTATATCAAGAAAAGGGTATTTTTATAGAAAAACGAGGTGGGAAATATTGCGTAGAACCGTTTTTCATATTACCTTTGCATTGTCAAAATGATTGAGGCAACTCAATTATCATGGTTAATAGATTGTTTAGGTTAGTAGTAATAGATTTAGGTTTTTAGTTATTAGGTTTAAGGTATTTAAAGTAGATTGTTTAATTGGACAACAAAGGTCGCCGTGAGGCTCCCTTTGATTTCGAAAAGGATTTTTAGTTAAACATAGGCTTGTGCGCTGCGGCTCGTTGATGAGTTGCAGCGCACTTTTTTACAGGAGTATTGTATCTATTCCCTAGCGACCAAACAATCACACCCTATCTTTTCATCTTGGTGCAGCGCGAGCAGATAAAGTTGTAAACAAAGTCGAAATCCTCGTCTGTCACATAGACCTGGTTTTTCTCCAGCAATTCGTTGACCTTGATGAGGTTTCTGCTACGGTATGCCTTGACGTTCCTGACATGTTCAAACGAGGAATAGCTGGATGTTTTCGTCGCGCTGTTGAGACCGGCACCAATTGTGGTGAGGTTGCCCGCTTTCAGTCCTGCGAGGACGGTAAGCCATCCCATCACTTGTGCCTTCTTTATCTGTGACTTGAGCTGACGGTGGAGCACACCCTGCTCATCCATCTCGAAGAGCACGATGTATTTTCCACCATAACTGGCTGCCACAAACAAGTAAGCCAGGATAATGAGCACCACGAAGAGCGCAACGATGAGGAGCATCATTTTGGTGTCAAACCATATTGTGTCCCATCCCTCTCCACGGCACAAGTCGGAGATGGTCATGATAGCCCACCCTGCCAGAAGGATGTATCCGAAGATTTTAAACACCACAAAGATGATGGACGGGTTCTTATACATATTGAGCTCATAAATCCATCGGTACTTTCCATCCTTGCAAAGATGAATGCGGTTGGTGAGCGCCTCATCCTCTTGCGACAAATTTGTGACTGACTTTTTCATATCTTGCAACAAGCTTTTCTATATTGATCATTTCGATTATTGATGTAATTAAGTAGTATCCTTAATAGCGTACAAATATACGGAATTATCAGTAGAAATGTTTCGAATATTTTCTTATTCACTCATTCGGGATATAAAAAAGAGACACACATCAATGCATGTCTCTACAACTTTAAACTATGAACTATCAATTTTGAATGATCAGTACCGTGGCATAGGCCGAAATGCCCTCCTCACGACCAGTGAAGCCCAAGTGCTCAGTGGTCGTTGCCTTGATGGAGATATCATCGACGAAGCAGCCGATGACATCTGCCAGGCACTGTTGCATGGCAGGAATGTGAGGGTTGAGCTTGGGCCGTTCCGCACAAACGGTGGCATCGATATTGCCCACACGGTAACCCTTGGTGGCTATCAGAGCCACCACATCGCGGAGGATAACCTTGCTGTCCATATCCAGCGTATCATCCGACGTGTCAGGGAAATGATAGCCAATGTCGCGCATGTTGGCAGCCCCGAGCAAGGCATCGCAGATAGCATGGATAAGCACATCGGCATCGCTATGGCCCAGCAGCCCAAGATGATGGGGAATCTGTATGCCCCCCAACCAAAGGGCACGGCCTTCCACCAACTGGTGGACATCAAATCCGAAACCAACCCTGATTTTCATTATCTACGCTTAAAAAGGTCTTTGATGCCGTCCATATCGAAAGAGAGGGTGAATCGCAGCGTCTGGTCAAGCGGATTGCTCTTCGCAGTGGCAATCACATAACCCGCATCGAGAGAGAACACGCTCATCCTGAAACCTGCACCCACGGTGAAATACTTTCGGTTGCCCTTGTTCTCACTCTCATGGTGGTAACCGGCACGGATGGCAAACTGGTCATGATAGACGTATTCTGCACCCACGCTCCACTGGACCTCCTCCAGCTCCTCCTTAAAGCCATTGGGCGCGTCATTGAAGCTCTTGAACATGCCGCTGATACTCGACACGTCGAAGTAATCCTTCTCCAACCGGTCCTGATACTCCTGTGAGGTTTCATCCTCTTTCTGCTTGGGATAAGTTGGCACCAACAACTTGTTGGCATCAGCAGCGATGGTGAAGCGGTTGTACTCATCAACAGGAATCATCAGCGAGGCACCCAGACGCATGTTGGTGGGGATGAACTCACTGTGCTCATCACCTCCGAAAGAGATTTTGCTACCGATGTTGCTCACATTGAATCCCAAACCCAACTGGCACTCACGGGCACCGATATTGAGGTAGTTCTGATAGTAACACGAGATATCGGCCGCAAAAGCCGAACCTGGACTGGTGTCCTCAGTAAAATCATAGGTTAGGTCTGAATAAATCCACCTCACAGCGGCCGAGAGAGAGAATTTCTCACTGAGCATCAGCGAGTAGGCCACATCAAGTGACATCTCATAGGGATTGATGGTCATATCGTTGGTGGCATCAGTAGCGCTGCTTGTGTACACCTCACCCAGCGAGAAATAGCGCAGGGAGCCCGACACGGCGCTGTAGTCACCGATGCGGTAGTAGCCCACAAGGTAGGCCAGGTCCATGTCGTTGACGAGCTGGCGGAGCCAAGGCGTATAGTTGAGCGCCACCCCGGCACGCGAAATGGTGAAGGGATATTTGGCAGGATTCCAATACTGCGACACCACGTCCGGATCGGTGGCAGCACCCACATCACCCATACCGGCGGAACGGGCATCGGGCGCGATGGTCTGTGACGTCACAGAAGTGTTGACAGGATTGAACATGTCCTCTTTGTCCTGTGCCATCACCATGGTGGTCATGGCGACAACAGCGAGAAGAACCCATATTCTCAGATGTCTGGAGATGATTTGCATTGCT
>CAMZHP010000099.1 GCA_947306845.1 uncultured Prevotellaceae bacterium | reverse complement strand
CCGTGGTGCAGCAGGAGTAACTAACTCCCCCTCTAAGATTAGAGGGGGTAGGGGGCGTTGATCGCTCCAAACGCTCCAAACACTCCGACCGCTCCGACCGCTCCGACCACTCCGACTGCTCCGACCGCTCCGACCACTCTGGCTATTCCGACTACTTATATGTTCAAAACAAAAGATTATAATTAAAAATGAGAAAATTTTTGTTTCTGGTGCTGTTGCTGCCTTTTCTGCCCTTTGCTCATATTCATGGTCAGGGCATGGATGGCCCATGGAATGGAAAACTGAAAGCCGGACCGCAGGAACTGACGATGGTGCTGCATATTGATGATGGGAAGAAGACCGTCACGATGGACATCATCGAACAAAGCGCTATGGGGCTGGAGATGCAGGTGAAATGCCTCACCGATGACTCCCTCATGGTGTCTATCCCCAAGCTGATGCTGACCTTCTCAGGAAAGCGCACCGGTGATAAGATGAAGGGAACCTTTGTTCAGCGACTGCAGCCCTTAAAGGTCGAGATGGAGCGCGGTGACGTGTCTTTCAACCGCCCCCAGGAACCCATCCCTCCTTTCCCGTATCAGACAGAAGAGGTCTTTTTTGACAATCCTTCTGCCAACGTCACGTTGGCGGGAACGCTGACCTATCCCGTAGGGTATAAGAAAAAGAAGCGTCCTCCTGTGGTACTCATGGTGACGGGCAGCGGAGCAGAAAACCGCGATGAGGAGATTTTCTATCACAAGCCTTTTCTCGTCATTGCCGACTGGTTGGCACGCCATGGCATCGCCAGCCTGAGGTTCGATGACCGTGGCTTTGCGAAGTCAACAGGTTCTTTCGAAGGAGCAACCACACAAGACTTTGCCGATGATGCGGAGGCTGGCATCCGATACCTCAGAGGTTTGGGGAAATTTTCCAAAGTGGGACTGCTCGGTCATAGTGAGGGCGGTGCCATCGGGTACATGCTCGCAGCTAAAGATGCGATCGATTTCTTGGTGAGTATGGCAGGTCCGGCATGCCGCATCGACACCATGATGATGGTGCAGCTTAATCTTATCAGTCGTTCCCAGGGAGCAGCACAGGATATGTTCAAAACACCGGAGGATGCCTGTAAGTATCTGATGGCAAGCGCTCCTGGCAGCAAGTGGATGGATTATTTCCTAAAAATGGATCTGCGTCCGTATGTGGCAAAGACACATTGTCCTGTCCTGGCATTGGGAGCACAGAACGACCTCAATGTGCCCCCTACAGTCAATCATGTTGCGCTGGAACAGAATTTGCCCAAGAATAAGAGGAATGTCATTAAGACATATCCAGGACTGAGTCATCTGTTCCATCACAATCCTACGGGTAATCCCACCCTCGCAACCCATATTGAGGAAACTATCTCCCAGGAAGTGCTGCAGGATATCTCCGACTGGATTCTTAACAATTGAAAATTGAAGATTGAAGATTGAAAATTGAACATTTATTTGTCCTGTATGTTGCTTTGCCAAAGCAATATACGCGACAAAACAATCGTCAAAACTACTCAGGAAAATGACCAAGCTATATCTGGTACGCCACGGTGAGACGGTGGACAATGTGAGACAAGTGATGCAGGGACAGACGCAGGGTGCCCTCAATGAGCACGGCATCGCACAGGCTGAGGAGGTGGCGGAGCGCATGGCTGCCGTCTCCATCGATGCCTTCATCTCCTCTGATCTCAAAAGGGCGTATGATACCTGTGCCATCATCGCCGCCCGGCATGGGGCAGAAGTGGTGACGACACCACTGCTCCGTGAGCGCGACTGGGGTGACTTCACCGGCATGTTCATCCCCGACCTGAAGGACAAGCCATGGCCACCCAATGTGGAGCCGTTGGGAGTGATGAAAGACCGTGCAAGCCGTTTCTTGCGATGGGTGATGGAGCGCTATCCTCATCAGACGGTGCTTGCCGTGGGGCATGGTATCATCAACAAGGCGATACAGTCTGTTTATTACGACAAACCCATGCACGAGGTGCAGAAGATGGTGAATGCAGAGGTGCGTGTGTTGGAACTGTCATGAGATGTCGCCTTTTCTGCATCTTTTTTCTCCTTTTCGTTTGGAGGATATTCGAAAATGATGTAAGTTTGTATCGTGAAACAGAAAAGAAGACAAACTTGACAGCCATGTCCTATAGGATCATTCATCTCCTCTGTCTGATATCAATCGTATGGGCTTTCCTGTCCTGCAAAGATGGGCAGGAGAACGGCATTGAGGCACGTTCTGCCTATTACTGGAGTACGACATGGGAGCTGGACTCTGCCCAGCGTGCTTTCTTGAAAGACAATAAGGTGAGCCGCATCTATCTGCGCTATTTCGATGTCGTCATCAATCCGCGCGGTGAGGTGATGCCCAATGCTACCCTTCGCTTTGCCGACAGCATACCGCAGGGGGTGGAGATCGTACCTGTTGTATTCATTGTCAACGATTGTATGGCTAAGGGTGTGGACTCCCTGGGACAGTTGATTCTCAACAGAGTGCTGCAGATGTCGGAAACCCACGACGTGATGAATGTCAAAGAGATACAAATTGACTGCGACTGGTCGAAGCGCACCCATGACGCCTATTTTGCCATGCTCAGGCAGATGCGTGATGCAGCCCATGCCAAGGGGCTCCGCCTTTCGGCCACCATCCGTCTGCATCAACTCTCCCAAGATGTTCCTCCTGTCGACCGAGGTGTGCTGATGATGTATAACACTGGTGATGTGCGCCGGTTGGAGCGCAACCCCATCCTCGACATGGACGATGCGGCCCCATACATGCGTCATGTCAAGGGGTATGACCTGCCACTGAGCACCGCCTATCCCATCTTCTCCTGGCAATTGCTGGTGCGTGCCAACAGATATGCTGGCATCATCCATGGTGATGATGACCTGGCCATACTCCCCGGTGACACCATCCTGACTCATAAGGTGAGTCTTGATACCGTATTGGCAGTCAGGGATGCCATTGACCGCCTGCGGCCGGATGCCAACAGGGAGATCATCCTCTTCGATATGAGCAAAAACAATATTCAACATATAAAACAAACCCACTATGAGAAGATTTATCATCCTTAGTTTGTTTACACTTGTCACCAGCGCTCCTATTTGGGCATGTGGTGGGGAGGGAGTTAACCACAACTACTATCTCTTCAGTGTATTCCGTCATGAACTGATGTCAATGTCTCTGTTTGAAGACAGGATCAACGCTTTCTGGAATAGTTATACCAATGGAAAAACCGATGCGTATCGTTGGAATGAGGAACTTATCATGAATGTTGCCAAGAAAAAAGGCGACCAGGAGATGATCAATTATCTCAACCAGTTGAATACCTACATCGCTATCAGCGACCAGTTGCAGGAAACTTGGAAATATCCCACCAAGCAGGAACTGCAGCAACGGCGTCAGAACCTCAACCGTATGATCGCGTTGGCAAAAGCCTACAAAGGCACCAAGCTCAAAGCACAGTGGAAGTTGCTCAACATGAGGGCCAACATGGTACTTGGACAGCATGCTGCCAACATCGCCTTCTGGGACACACAAGCCTCCAAACTCCCGGCAAGCGTCTACCGCGACATGATGCGCAACATCTATGCCGGTGCCTTGCTGCATGAAGGAAGGCGCACGGAGGCGTGCGACATCTATGCCGAACAGGGCGACATGGTGAGCATCAAATGGGCCATGCGCAAGATACGCAACCTGGGAGGCATCAAGACCATCTATGAGGAGGCCCCCGAATCACCTACGATGAGTTTTCTGGTACAAGATTTCGTGAACAACGCCCAGGAAACCATCGACAGCGATGGCGACAAGGAGTATGTGGAGGAATTCCTCGACCACAGGGTCATCCTGAAACACGAGGTTGACAACTTCATCAGTTACGCCAACAATCTGGTGAAGAACGGCAAGGTGAAGTCTCCGGCCCTTTGGATGGCAGCCATCGGAGAATTGCATTATCTCTATGGAAATAACGACGAGGGCATGAAAGCCCTCAACAAGGCAGTCGATATGAACGGCACGAAGCGCATGAAGGACAATGCCCGGGCTATCCGTGCCGTGGTCTCAGTGAAAAATGCCACCCTCGACAAATCCTATACTCAATGGATGACGGATGAGATCAAATGGCTTGTCAGTATGGTGCATGATGAGAATGCCACCAATCCGGAAGGGCCAACTGAAAATCCTTACCATAACCACTACAGCGATGTGCTTGACCGGCTCGTTTATAAAGAACTCATTCCGAAATATGAGAAGAGTGGACGGCCTGACATGGCTGCCGCACTGTTGGCCATGATGGAAAGTGGAAAACTGACCAAAGAGGAGGCCAGGAATGAGACGCCAGAATATTGGAACGATTATTTCAGCTATCTCGACAAAATGACCGCGGAAGAACTCATCCGTTACTGCCAGTTCTTGCAGAAAAGCACCGATGACCCATTCGAGCAGTATGTCAAGAGCTTCGTCAAGTATCCCAAAGACTACATGAACGACCTTATCGGTACCAAATACCTCGCCAACGGCGAATTTGAAAAGGCATTACCCTATTTGAACCAAGTGCCCCTCTCTTTCCTGGAGTCACAGAACATCAGTTATTACCATTCCCACCGCGACTATACCAAGCCACGTTGGTTTGTGAGACAGAAGGACAATGAGAAAGAGAGTTATACCGACGGTCCCAATCTGGGCACCATCACCGTCAACAAGAAAGCTGCTTTCTGCCGCGATATGATCCAATTGGAGGAGCGTCATTCTGTGGCCAATGCACAGGCTCGTCAGGAAATCGCCTACGATTTGGCGGTGCGTTACTTCCAAGCCTCCTTCCTCGGGGAGTGCTGGTGGTTGACCAACTATGGCAACAGCGTCACAGAGGAAGCACGTAAGGACCGTCCTGACTTCGTCGAGATTGCCATGAAGTATCTCAGTGAGAGCAAGGCCAGTGCCAACAGCACCCTTAGCCTGAACAGCCTCTATGCCCTGGCTTACATCCCCTACGGTCCATGGTGCGATATCGATTACAACTGGGAGAACAACACTACTATTTATAAGCCCATCCGCCAAGCCCGGCAATACAAGGCTCTATACGAACTTAACCAGTTTGTGAAGAAGAGCGGGGCACAGCCAGAGTTCATTCAGAAATGCGATGTGCTGAAAACGTTTAGAAAATATATCTGATTCAACTTTCTTCACTTTGCTCTGCTCATTAGGAAGACGTCAAAAGTTGAAAGTGACAGAAGAAAAGAAGGGCGTGTCAACGACACGCCCTTTGCATTTTGTTAACATGATTATCACTTTACTATCCTGACAGACAATCTTTTTTCCTTATTCAACTAAACCTCTTGCCTATGAATTCGTATAAAGTCTTTCTTGTGTAGGGTTATCTGCGTCCACCGCCGCCATGACCGCCGCCGAAGCTGCGTCCGCCGCCACTATGACCGCCACCGAAGCTGCCACCTCCACGGTTGCCGCCACCGCTGAATCCACCTCCACGGCTGCCGCCACCGAAGGAACGGCCTGCGCTGGAAGGAGCGCTGAAACTCCGTGAGGGAGCACTGCCACGGCTTGAACTGCCGAAGCTGCGTGAAGGACTGCTGGAAGATCCAAAGCTGCGCGAGGGGCTGCTGCCACGGCTCGATGAGCCAAAGTTGCGTGATGGGCTGCTGGATGAGCCAAAGCTGCGTGAGGGCCTGCTGCCTGAAGACTCAAAGCTGCGTGATGGGCTGCTGGATGAGCCAAAGCTGCGTGAGGGGCTGCTGCTTGAAGATCCGAAGCTACGTGTTGACCCATTGGTTGAAGGTCGGGTGATGCTGCGGGATTCGCTGCCGAAGCTGCGGGATTCGCTGCCGAAGTTGCGTGAGCCTCTACCTACGCGGTCACCGCCTATGGTACGTGGACTGTTGCTGCCCAGCTGACGGTCGCCCCTGTTCCCACGGTTGATGGTGCCATTGTCACCTCCGCGATTGAAGCCACGATTGGCCATCTCAGGGTTATTGCCTCCACGGTTGTTGCCTCCGCGATTGCCGAATCCGGGGTTGTTGCCGCCACGTCCGCCATGTCCGCGTCCGTAGTCACCACGGTCGAATCTGTCGCGCATGCCTCCAATGTTGCCATGTCCGCCGCGTCCGCCACGATGTCCGAAGTCACGTCCGTGATACCAGCTTCTGCCGCCGTTCATTCTCCAGCTGTGGCCTCCTCTGTACACCGTATAGAAGTGAGGACGTCCGAAGTAGAAGTAGTCACGGTAGGGATAGCGGGCGTAGATGCCGAAGTGCCAGTAGCCTCTTTCCCAGTAGAGAGGACGGTAGAAATAAGTGGCAGCCAGATAGGCGCTGTATTGCCAGTCGAGCAGAATATAGCTCAGGTCGAGATTGCGCTGTGTCCAGTAGACTCCGTAGAGGTCTGCCTGGGTGTTCACACTCATCAGATAGTCGAGGTTGACCTCGTATGCGGCCTCGTATTGCTCCTCGGTGAGGTTGAGCTCATAGGCCATCTTGTCAGTAAGGAACAGGGCCTGCTGGCGAGCCTGCTCGTAACTCATTGCCTTTGCTGACAAAGCGATGGTCAGCAGTGCCGTCATGGCTATCAGAATTCTTTTCATGTTCGTAAAATTTTATTTGTTATCAATCGTTTGTCTTAATCTCACGGTGCAAAGAAACAAACTTTTCCAAACATGCAAAAAGGATTTTCCCTACTTTGAGAGGGGAAAATCCCTATATTGATAAATGACGGCTTTGGGGCCAAAAATGAATAATGTTAAATCAGGTTGTCCTTCTCGATATCCTTGAAGTAACGGTATGTTCCTACCTTCAGTTCGTCGGTGGCAGGCTCGTCGCAGACGATGATGCCATGCTGGTGCATCTGCAGCGCGCTGATGGTCCACATGTGGTTGACGCTTCCCTCGACAGCTGCCTGCAGGGCGCGTGCCTTGTGGTGACCATTGACCAGAATCATTACCTCACGGGCGGCCATCACGGTGCCCACGCCCACGGTGAGCGCCAGCTTCGGCACCTTGTTGATGTCGTTGTCGAAGAAACGGGAGTTGGCGATGATGGTGTCGGTGGTGAGGGTTTTCACGCGGGTCTTGGAGGAAAGTGAGGAACCCGGTTCGTTGAAGGCGATGTGACCATCGGGACCGATGCCGCCCATAAACAGGTCGATGCCGCCAGCCTCGGCGATCATCTCCTCATAATGTGCGCACTCGGCAGCGAGGTCCTTTGCATTGCCGTTGAGGATATGGATGTTCTCTTTCGGGCAGTCAATGTGGTCAAACAGGTTGCGGGCCATGAATGAGTGATAGCTCTCGGGATGATCCTCTGGCAGGTTCACATATTCATCCATGTTGAAGGTCAGCACATTCTTGAAGGATACTCTTCCTTCTTTGTTGGCTTTCACCAGTTCAGCATACATGCCTTCTGGTGATGAACCTGTGGGAAGTCCCAGCACAAAGGGCTTCTCAGCTGTGGGTTGTGCAGCATTGATACGGGCAATCACATGCTCGGCTGCCCATTTCGACATCTTTTTGTAGTCGCTTTCAATAATCAGTCTCATTGTTTTTTGCTTTATTATAATAATTGGTTAAATGTTGCGAAAATGACTTTTTGTCAGCTTTTCCGCCGTACAGCTTGCAAAAATAGTGGATTTCAAAAAAAAAAAGAAAAAAAAGCCCTTTTTTTTCCGGGAAAGCCAAAAACGTAACAGAAACGTCACAAAAAAAAGCCCTGACTCACGTCAAGACTTTTTTTGAATGTTTCAGTAGTCTGTCTTATGTGTAGTTTTAATTCCTTGAAAAACGTTTGTGTTTGCGATGCAAAAGTAACACAAAAATTGATATAAATCAAAAAAGAGATGCTTTTGAGCGCAAAAAATAACGTAAACGTTTGCGTAACAGAAATGACACATGAGAAACAATTCATTATACATCAAATAAAAAAAATTGAGTCAAAGGTAAAGAATTATGGCTTTATTTTATTACTTTTGCAAGATAATACAAAGACATCGAAATGAAAGAATTTGTAATATCTGAGGCCAAGGCCGAGACCGCCGTGCTGGTGGGGCTTATCACCAAAGATCAGGACGAGGCGAAAACCAAGGAATATCTTGATGAACTGGAATTCCTAGCCGACACGGCAGGCGCCGTTACCGTCCGGCGCTTCACCCAACGTGTGGGTGGACCCAGTGCGGTCACATACGTGGGAAAGGGAAAACTGGAGGAAATCCGTGATTTCATCCAGGCTGAGGAAGATGCTGACCGCGAGGTGGGCATGGTCATCTTCGACGATGAGCTGACCGCCAAGCAAATCCGCAATATAGAATCGGTGCTGAAAGTGAAAATCCTCGACCGCACCTCCCTCATCCTCGATATCTTTGCCATGAGGGCTCAGACGGCCAACGCCAAGACACAGGTAGAACTGGCTCAGTACCGATACATGCTCCCTCGTCTGCAAAGGCTTTGGACACACCTTGAGCGTCAGGGCGGTGGTTCGGGTTCTGGCGGCGGCAAAGGATCGGTAGGCCTGCGCGGACCTGGTGAGACGCAGTTGGAGATGGACCGCCGCATCATCCTTCAGCGTATGACCCTGCTCAAGCAACGTCTCGCTGAGATTGACAAGCAGAAAATCACACAGCGCAAAAACCGAGGCCGGCTCATCCGCGTTGCCCTGGTGGGCTATACCAATGTGGGCAAATCGACACTGATGAACCTGCTTTCCAAGAGCGAGGTGTTCGCAGAGAACAAGCTCTTCGCCACTCTTGATACCACCGTCAGGAAGGTCGTGGTGGAAAACTTGCCTTTCCTGTTGGCCGACACCGTTGGATTCATCCGCAAGCTCCCCACCGACTTGGTCGACTCATTCAAATCGACACTCGACGAGACCCGCGAGGCCGACCTGCTGCTGCACATCGTCGATATCTCACATCCCGATTTCGAGGAACAGATCAGCGTGGTGGAGAAAACGCTCGGCGAACTGGGCTGTAGCGACAAGCCGTCGATGATCATTTTCAACAAGATTGATGCCTACCACTGGGTGGATAAGGAACCTGATGACCTTACGCCTCCCACCCGTGAGAACATCACGCTCGACGAACTGCGGCGCACCTGGATGGCAAAACTCGGCGACAACTGCCTCTTTATCTCCGCGAAGGAGAAAACCAATATCGAGGAATTGCGCTCCACGCTCTACATGCGCGTCAGGGAGCTGCATGTGCAAAAATACCCCTACAACGACTTCCTCTATCCCAGCGAGGAGGAGGAATAGTTTAGATTGAAAATTGAAGATTGAAAATTGAAAATTTCATAGTTTGAGGAACATGAAGCGTGTCACGCCATCAAACAAGAGTAATCATAATTCTTAATTCATAATTCCTAATTCTTAATTCTTAATGGAATACAGACCACTTTCCCAAGAAGAAATTCACATCCTCGAAAGCAGGGGATGCAAGGCACAAGACTGGGACCTCATCTCAGTTGCCCCCGATTTCGACCCTTCTTTCGTGCGCAATACCTCATTTTATGGAGAGGTGCGTATCGGAGCGTTCAGAAAAGAGATAGAAGTCAGCAAAGGCTTCGTCAAGCACAGCGGTATCAAGAGCACTACCCTGCGCAATGTCACCATCGGCGATGACTGCCTCATTGAGAATATCGGCAACTTCATCAACAACTATACCATTGGCGACGAGTGCTACATCAGTAATGTCAACACCATCGAGACCACTGAGGGGGCTACCTTCGGAGAAGGCAACCTCATCTCCGTGCTCAACGAGGTGGGCGACGGCAATGTCATGCTCTTCGACGGACTCACCAGTCAGTTGGCCGCTCTCATGGTCAACCACTACCGTGACAAGCAGCTCATGAAGGCCATTCTCACCCTCATTCGCAAAGAGGTGGAGGCCAGTGTCCCCGACCGAGGCACCATCGGCAACCGCGTCAAGGTCATCAATACCGGAGAGATCACCAACACTCACATCAATGATGACTGTGAGGTGAATGGTGCTTGCCGCCTGAGCGACTGCTCCATCAA
>CAMZHP010000098.1 GCA_947306845.1 uncultured Prevotellaceae bacterium | reverse complement strand
CGGCATGGGGATGGCTCGATATCGCATGTAGGGAATACGACAGCGATGATGTCAGCCCTTACGACACGTTGGAATTTGTCCGAATGACACCACTTGGGGCTTATGTGCTGGGACTGACCGACAAGTATGAGCGGCCTTCGCTTCCCAGCAATGAGACTTTCTTTGAGCTCGACCCTGAACGTCTCATCATTCGCTCGTTGCCCGATGACAACCCGTATGAGAGTCTGCTCAAAGACACTTGTATACCTATAGGAAACAAACGCTATAGAATGACTGCAGAGACTTTCCTGGCGCATTGCAGTGACAGGGATGATGTGCAGGGCAAGATAGATTTTTTCAAGAAATACATCAGCGGCAACCTCACCCAGGTGTGGACTGTCTTTTTCGATAGTTTGCTGAAGCGTTGCAATCCACTTTCAAGACAATCGGGCGATGATTATATGATTTACAGTATATCTGCTGACAACAAACCTCTCATTCACCTGATGGCCAACGACCCCGTACTCAGGCCACTCATCATCAGGGCGGAGAATTATATCATCCTTGTGCCTAAGGACAAAAAGACGAAGTTCGAGCACCGTCTCAAAAGTTTGGGATACCTGCTGTGAGGCTTGCCTGAATCGCATGACTCGTTGGATTGTTAAAAAAAACTTGTTTGTTTTTTTGATTTTCGCTCGGCTTTCATTATCTTTGCACCAAATGCACTGAACCAATCTGAAACCTGTATAAGAGTAACAATCTAAATCTAAGCAATATGAATCTGAAAGTACGTTTGGCGGTGATGAACTTCTTGGAGTTCGCCGTTTGGGGAGCCTACCTCACATGTATGGGTAATTATCTTGGAAAGGCAGGACTGGGTGAGCAGATCGCTTGGTTTTATGCCATTCAGGGTATTGTGTCAATTTTCATGCCTACCTTGATGGGCATTGTGGCGGATAAGTATATCCAGCCTCAGCGATTGCTGGGTATCTGCCATCTGTTGGCAGGTGCCTTTATGCTCGGATGCTGGTGGATGGGAATGAATAATCCCACACCCGACAAGACGGCATTCATCACGCTCTATACACTGAGTGTCGCATTCTACATGCCCACCATCGCACTTGCCAATACGACGGCATTCTCTATCTTGTCGCGCAACGGGATGGATACCGTTAAGGACTTCCCGCCCATCCGCGTGCTGGGCACCGTGGGCTTCATTGCCACCATGTGGTTCGTCAACTGTGCAGTGTGGGACGGTGGCTCTTTCATGTTCACCCTGGGTGAGAACGCTCACAAGTTCCAGTACACCTACATGCAGTTCTTTGTATCAGGATTGCTCAGCTTTGTGCTCTTTGCCTATTGCTTCACCTTGCCCGCTTGTCCATTGGTCAAGAAGGAGGGTGGAAAATCTTTGGCAGAGACTTTCGGACTGAATGCCTTCAAGTTGTTCAAGACCAAGAGGATGGCTTTGTTCTTCATCTTCTCTGCCTTGCTGGGCATGTGCCTGCAGGTGACCAACGGATATGCAGGTCCGTTCATTACCAGTTTCAAGGGCAGCGTGGATGCCTCAGTCGCCAATTCCTTCGCCGCCAACAACGCCACGTTGCTCACCTCCATTTCTCAGATTAGTGAGGCTCTTTGCATCCTGATGATACCATTCTTCCTGAAACGTTACGGCATCAAGGTGGTGATGCTCATGTCTATGTTTGCATGGGTGTTCCGCTTCGGATTCTTCGGTGTGGGCAATCCTGCCATGCCGGGCGTGCTGCTCTTTATCTTGTCGTGCATCGTCTATGGCGTCGCCTTCGACTTCTTCAATGTATCAGGAGGTATCTTCGTCGACCAAGAGTGTGAGCCGAGCATCAAGGCTTCGGCACAGGGACTCTTCATGATGATGACCAATGGCGTGGGTGCCACGATAGGCACACTGGCTGCCGGTGCCATCATCAATTCGTATTGCTCATGGCAGGACGTTGAGGTGAATGGAGTCAGTCAGAGCTTCCTGCTGGGTAACTGGCAGACCTGTTGGTTTATCTTCGCTGCCTTCGCCCTTGTGGTGGGTGTGGCATTCGCTTTGGTCTTTGACGCGAAGAAGAAGGAGAATTAATGGGACTGGTCAGGCTGTATTTTAAGGGTGTGTCCGAAATCGTAGCCTCCGATGATGTGGGACTACTGACGCTGGCCGATGAGGAGCGCACGCGTCAGCTCTCCATCTTGTGCGATGCTGCCACCGTCTATCAGTTTGGCCTCCGTATCAAGGGTGCTGAGGTGGTGCCAAAACTGGCGCCCGAAGTGCTGTGGCAGGTCGTTTCGCGCAATCTCGACATGAGATTTCAAATCATCATCAACGACTTGGATGACGGACAATACAAAACTTTGTTATATATGCCCGATATCCTGCAGGCCATCCCCGTGCGTGCCAGCGACGGGGTGCTCATCGCCTATATCTCTGGCATGCCCATTTTCATCGAGGAACGTCTGCTCTTGAGGCAGGGAATCCCATATAGTGACTCTGAGACGGGTATCTCCGTTCCGGTGAATGTCATCAGCAACGACATGCTCCGCAAGGCGCTCGACAAGGCAGTCGATGAGGAGGACTATGAGAAGGCCTCACAGATTCGTGACGAGTTGCTGCGGAGAGGTGACAAAGACTTCAGACCATGAAGGAAGCTCGTTATTTCTATGTGCCTGATGCACTCGTCGCTGGCCAGCTACCCGATGATGAGGCGGCACATGCTGCCCGTGTACTCCGTCTCCAAGCAGGGGATGAGATATACCTCATCGATGGTGTAGGCAATTTCCATCGAGCAGAGTTGACACTGGTCTCTCCCAAACATTGTGCGTATCAGGTGATGGAGACCATGCCACAGCCGTCTTTGTGGCGGAGTCACATCCATTTGGCGATGGCACCCACCAAGATGATAGATCGGGTGGAATGGATGGCGGAGAAAGCCACGGAGATAGGATTTGATGAGCTCACCTTTCTCGATTGCCGGTTCTCTGAGCGCCGCGTGGTGAAGACGGAGCGTGTGGAGCGTATTGTGATGGCTGCTGTCAAGCAGAGCCGCAAAGCATGGCTCCCGGTGGTGAATGGGATGACTCCTTTTGAACAGTTCGTCAGCAGTCCTCGCGAGGGGGCGAAGTTCATCGCCCATTGTTATGGGGAGATGGCTCGTTCTGACCTCTATGATGCGCTTTTGGCATTGGAGGATGATGTGCCACAGGTGACCATCCTCGTCGGCCCAGAGGGAGACTTCTCCATAGAGGAAGTAAGACTTGCCATGGACAACGGCTATCTGTCCGTGTCTTTGGGCGAGTGCCGTCTTCGCACGGAGACGGCGGCTCTCTCGGCTGTCATGATGTCGCAACTGGCCCTGAGAAAACGTTTTTAGGAAAATATTGTAATGATCCTTTCATTAGTGCCCTGAAGTATGCATCCCATGATATACGATTCACGACATGCTAAGGAAACCAACTCCCCCTCTCAGATGAGAGGGGGTTGGGGGGCGTTGATTATTAAATGTCAGGGCACGCTAATCATTCTTTCTCTCATGATCATGCTGCTCTCCGGTTGCGGTGGTGCAGGCCATGGAGGGGCAGTTCTTCCCGATGAGGAGAAACTCCTCAGTGAGATCAACCGGTTGCCAATGCTCTACACGGTGGAAGCAGATGTGGAGGTGTTGGTGGAGGGGCATGGACAGAATGGCACTGCGGAATGGAAATCGGTGTTTGGCTCGCGTGACATCATCGTGCCGGTGAAGGCTCATCTGAAGGCAGGCATCGACCTGTCGAAAATGGTGGATGTAGAGGTAGAGGGCGACAAGGTGTATGTCAGTTTGCCTGACCCAGTAATAGAGATTGAGAGTACAGAGATTCCTTGGGAGAGAGTAGTTACAAGCGTATCAGGGCTTCGCGATAAGTTCAGCAACCGCGAGAAGGAATTCCTGACCCGAAAAGGTAGGGTCAGGATTTTGGAGGATATGGGAAGTCTCGACCTCATCCAGCCTGCACAGGAGCATGCCGAGCAGATAGTGAGCAACCTCATACGGGGAATGGGTTTTACACCGGTATTCAAGGCGCGTCCCATCTATGATGAGCGCGAGATCATCAGGTTTGTCAAGGATTAATGAAATCATGGACAAAATGAATGAATTGATGAAATGGCTTCTCACTGCCGCCACCATTTTGGTGGCCTTGGGGTTGGTGCTCTTGCTGGTGCACCTGAACAAGCCGTCGGAACCACTGAACTATTCAACAGGTCCCGTCACTGTGCTTGACATCGCCAAGACTGAGAAACTCAAGGTGCTCACCATCCGCAAGGAGGTATTGGCCCATCAGCACCGGATCAGTTCAGGCTTGCTCCGGAAAAATGAAGAGCGCATCTATGTTATCTATCCCGCCACCTTGCATTTCGGTTTCGACTTGACGCGCTGCGACCGTAGCAGTATCCGAACACATGGCGACTCAGTGAGCGTGGTGCTTCCTCCCGTGCAGGTGCTCAACCATAATGGGCGCTCTGTGGATGAGGCCCTCAAGCGCACGGCCATCGAGGAAGGGGAGTGGTCGGCGACAGAAATGACCAATCTGCGCAACCGTGCCGAGGCTATCATGCTCCGTCAGTGTGAGTATGATGGGTGCTATGACAGGGCAGAACAGGCGGGCGTGAGTGCTGTTAGGGCGATGCTGGCTTCGTTGGGCTACTCCCATATTGAGGTGAGTGTGAGGAAAAGAGCCAATAAAGGACTGTGCCTGATTGATAAGAATTTTCGCAGCAACCACAGTTTTAAGTTTTTCAGGAATGGTGACAAAACATATCTTTCCTATCAGAAGGGTGATCAGGAGTCGAGACTTTATTACACTCCTGGGAATATCAGCCTGAGGGAACTGCTCGCAATGGGTGACTATTTCATGCTTTTCTTTGACCAAAATCCACGTCATGTGATAGCCTTTAAAAAGGACAACCAATTGGCACTGGCTTTCCTCAATCCAACCGTTACGGCAGGCAGCAAGGAGGATGCGCAGGTGCGCTCCCGTGCCTCGAAGTACGACATGTCACCTCTCCGCCATGCCATTGGTGACCTCATTTTTGGCGGAAAGGTCAGCCTCACCATCATCGAGACCGACAAAAAGGGCAACGAGATTTTTAAATATTGATCCCTGGCTAGATTTTCTAGATCCTCTAGATTCTCTAGATCTTCTAGATCCTCTAGACTGCCACCGAATAAATATATCCCCTTGCCGTGTTCACCACAGTGGTAAACCGCTCCTCTCCTGTCAGCACATCCTTCATGTTTTTTCTAATGCCAGTTCCTCTGAGTTTCAGAAGGGCTTCCTTCATCGTCCAAAGTTTGATGAAGGCGATCTCAGGGTGGGGGGATGACAGAATCTGGCGCATCTCATCATCATTCATCGTATAACGGGCCACCGACTCGTTGTATGACCTGATGCGCTCCACGTCGATGCCGATAGGATGGGGAGAAAGGGCGCAGATGGCAGCTTGGGAGCAGTGGCTCATGTTGAAATGGATATGAGGATAGTCGGAAAGAAAGGGCTTGCCGTCTTCCTCATAGCCTAGCAAGGGTGGGTCAGTGATGCCATATTCCTGGCGCAGACCGTCGCAGAGCAGCAAAAAGGCAGCCGCACAGAGTTTCTGACCCAGTTCATGACGGAACCGGAGTACTTGCTCGCGGCGCTGCTCCGTCAACCGGGGCATGGCTGCCGTGAGGTCGAATGATGTGATGTCGTCGTTGATGTAGATCATTATAATATCAAAAAAGCCAAGCATCTTGCCTGGCTCTTTTTGTAGGAACAATCGGACTCGAACCGATGACCTCTTCAATGTGACTGAAGCGCTCTAAACCAACTGAGCTATGCTCCTGTGCTTTTTGCGCTGCAAAGGTACTACATTTTCGCGAACCGCCAAATTTTTTTCTCACTTTTTTGAATACAAACCGCGAATCCATACAAAAACGGATCAGAAATGAAAGTAAAAAAAACAATAATTACTTTGCTTTTCATTTGGCTTTCACTAAATTTGCAAAATCAAACTACCCAAAACACTCATGATGAAAAAAACTATTTGCGCTTTGTTGGTGTTGATGATGACAGCTCCTGCCACTGCTCAGTTGGCTTGGCCCACTGCTCAGCCCGAGAGTAAGGCCGGTCTTCGTTGGTGGTGGCCAGGCTCTGCTGTCGATGACGCCAATATTGAATGGACAATGAGTCAATACGCCTCAGTAGGTGCAGGATCTGTGGAAATCACCCCCATCTATGGAGTGCAGGGCAACGAGTCCCACGCCATTCCCTTCCTTTCACCCCAATGGATGTCTGCCTTGCAAAAGGTGGAGGCAGAGGGGAAGAAAGATGGCATACTCGTAGACATGAATACTGGCACAGGGTGGCCGTTCGGCGGACCAGAGGTGCCCATCGAGGAGGCGGCATGCAAAGTACTGTTCGTCATTGACACCGTTGTAGTCGACCGTCCAACAGACCAACCCGTGAAAGTAGATATCCGCCTCGGTGATGAGAAAGAGCGCCGCTTTGCGCGACTTAACAGCGTGCAGGCATTTCCCATTGATGTGAAAGGCTACAAGGGACATTGTGTCGACATGATGGGCGGTGTGGTGGACGGACAGTTGGAGATGCTCCGTCTGCCAGGAAAATGGTTGATTATTGCCCAATATGAGAGCCGAACTCGCCAACAGGTGAAACGGGCGGCTCCCGGCGGTGCTGGCTATGTGATTGACCATTTCGACAAGGACGCTGTGCGTCATTACCTTGATCGCTTCGACCGCGCATTCAGCAGCAGTGCCACACCATGGCCGCACAACTTTTTTAACGATTCCTATGAGGTGTACAACGCCAACTGGACACCTACGCTCCTCAAAGAGTTCAAGGAGCGCCGTGGCTATGACCTGGAGAAGCATTTCCCCGAACTCCTTGGCATCGACCTCCCAGGCAATGATAAAGAGAAGGACGTCTTGTCCGACTATCGCGAGACACTCAGTGACCTGCTCCTGGAGAATTTCTCTCAGCAATGGACAGCGTGGGCACACAGCCACGGAGCACTTACGCGCAACCAGGCACATGGTTCACCTGCTAGCCTGATTGATGTCTATGCCTCGGTCGACGTGCCTGAGATAGAGGGCTTCGGTCTTTCTGAATTCAATATCCGCGGCTTGAGAAGGGACTCTGGGTTTACCCGTCCCAATTTCAGTGATGTGTCGATGCTTAAATATGCTTCGTCGGCTGCACATATCACGGGAAAACCATTGGTGAGCAGTGAGACATTTACCTGGCTCACAGAGCATTTCCGCACCTCGCTTTCACAGATGAAGCCCGACCTCGACTTGATGTTCACCTGCGGTGTCAACCACATGTTCTTCCACGGCACCTGCTACAGTCCGAAAGAGGCGGCATGGCCGGGGTGGCGTTTCTATGCCAGCATCGACATGAGTCCGAACAATAGTATCTGGCGTGACGCGCCGGAACTGATGAAATATATCGAGCGCAGCCAGAGTTTCTTGCAGATGGGAAAGCCCGACAACGATTTCCTCGTCTTGGTACCACTGCGCGACATGTGGGCGAAGCGGCATGCCAAGGGTGTGTCGGGACTGCTCATGGCCTTCGACATCCACAAGATGGCAGAGAAAGCTCCGGAGTTTATCCAAAGCATCCTTGAGATTGACAGTCTGGGTTATGACTGCGACTATATCAGCGAACGCATCCTTCTGGGGACGACATGCCAGAACGGTCAGTTGGTGACGGCGGCGGGCACTCGTTATCATGGCTTGATTATCCCTGGAACGGGGAAAATGCCAGAGCAACTGAGAAACCATCTCAATCACTTGAAAGCACAGGGGGCGCATATCATCTATGGCATCGACGAGACGGCCATGCAGCGTGCGGCTGCTCCCGAGGTGATGCGTGCCCGTCATGGGCTGCGTGCTATCCGCCGTACCAATGACACGGGTCATCATTACTTCATCGCCAATCTGACACTGGATGACAAGGCTGCATGGATGCCACTAACGGTTCCTTTCCGCGATGCCGCTTGGTTTGATCCATTGACGGGCGAAATCAATGCTGCGATGGTCAGGGGTAACCAAGTCTATGTGAGCCTGCTCTCTGGACAGTCGCGCATTCTCCAGACATTTGACGCTCCTTTGGCCGTTAAACCGGAGAAGACGCTTGGCGACCCCCTCATGGTGCCTGACAGTACCGAGACTATCGACCTTACCGGCATGCCTTGGCAACTATCTTTCACTGAGGAGGCTCCCGTCGTGGGCGAAACCTTCCAGCTCGACCGTCTCCGCACTTGGGAAGGACTCGGCGGGGCTGCTGCCGTGACCATGGGAACTGGCGTGTATTCCACTACTCTGAAACTCGACAAGAAACTGGCGAGAAAACACTGGATGATTGACCTCGGTGATGTGCGTGAGAGCGCGCGGGTGTATGTTAATGGCGATTATGTTGGCTGTGTCTGGTGCGTGCCCTTCATGCTCGACTTGGGCAACCGGTTGCGCAAAGGCAATAATGAGATCCGCATCGAGGTGACCAATCTCCCTGCCAACCGCATCGCCGACCTCGACCGTCGGGGACAGAAATGGCGCATCATGGAAGAAATCAATGTGGTGGACCTCAACTACAACAAGACTACCTATGAGAATTGGGCTCCCGTCCCCAGTGGCCTCAACTCCTCTGTCCGTCTGCACGAACTGAGAAAGAATGAAAATTGAAGATAAAAGATTTAAAATTGAAGATAGACCTCTGTACACCCCTTCTCCGTAAGCAGCGGCTTTGCCGTTGCCCCCACCTATCCTTTCTTAATCACAAAAAGAAAATGACACATACCTCTCCACTATCCCTTTTGCGGACGCAAACCATCATTTCCCTCATCGCGCTCCTGTGCTTCTCCCTCGGGGCTTACTGTGCTGACAGTCCCCGCCAAATCATCAGCCTCAATTTTGGGTGGAGATTTCATCTTGGCGACATCAGTGAGGTGCCTACGCCTCAGAACTTGGACATGCTCACCGCCGGATGGCGTACTATCGACCTTCCCCATGACTTTCAGATAGAACAGCCGTGGGTGGCTCCCGGTGACGACGAGCGTGGTGACAACAGCGATCAGGCGAGCAATTTCAAAAGCCGGCTGAGTGCTCGTGCGTTCAAGGAAATGGGAGTGGGATGGTATGCCCTCTCTCTTACACCCGATGAGGCATGGAAGGGTAGGAGGGTGGTCCTCGACTTTCAGGGCATTATGTATGTGGGGGATGTGTGGCTCAACGGACAGCAGGTGGGCGGCACCGACTACGGATATGTGGGCTTTGAGACCGATATCAGCAAACTGCTGCGATATGGAGAGCCCAATGTCATCGCCGTGAAAGCAAACACGCAGGAACCGCTTAACTCTCGGTGGTATACAGGAGGTGGACTCTTCCGTGATGTCAATTTGGTGGTTACCGACCCTCAGCTCTTCCTACCCCGTCATCCTCTCTATATCACGACTCCTTCCGTTTCCCAACAGGAGGCAACTGTGGCGATTCAGGCAGAAATAGCCTGCCAATTGCGCACCGAGCACCTCAAGGTTCGTGCTGTGGTGACAGACAAGGATGGCAATACTGTGGCCGACCATACTTCAGACATCGCTTGGAACAGGAGAATGAAGGTGTATGAGTATCCGCTCGATCCTATTCGCCTTAGCGAGCCGCATCTGTGGAGTTGTGAGTCGCCTTATCTCTATCGCCTGACCGTGGAACTGCAGGATGAGAAGGGACGTGTGGCTGACAGGCTGGAGACAAAGTTTGGTGTGCGCTCCATCGAGTTCTCGCCGGAATTCGGTTTTAAACTCAACGGAAAGAAGGTAATATGGAAAGGCATCGCCAACCACCACACTTTGGGTGCCTTGGGCGCGGCCGCCTATCCGAGGGCCATAGAAAAGCGCCTTCAACTGCTGAAGGAGTGGGGCTTCAATCATATCCGAACATCGCACAACCCCTATAGTGAGGACTTCCTTAACCTTTGCGACGAATATGGCTTCCTGGTGGTGGATGAGCTGTATGACAAATGG
>CAMZHP010000097.1 GCA_947306845.1 uncultured Prevotellaceae bacterium | reverse complement strand
AGCATTCCGACGGATGGCAGAACACGGCAGTGGAACATACCATGGGAAATGAAACGCCCATCCTCGACTCGCGCAACAAGACCACCAACCGGCATACCAACTACCAGGTGGCCGAGCGGCTTACTTATACGCCGGTCAAGAATCTCGAACTTTATGCGGAGGGCAGTATCTATTGGAAGCGCATCTACCGTCCATGCGGCAAATATGCCCATTATGATGTGAAGACCTACGACATGAAATACCGGAACGCCTCACTTTCTGCAGGCGGCAAATGGAAACTGAACAAAACCGACAACATCACGCTTGACATCGACTGGAACCGCCACGCCTACTACTATTACTTCACTGCAACAACGCTGGTGGAGGATTATGAAAAGAGCAAAGACACGATATACTATCCCTATTTCCCCTACCTACCCGATCAGGAGGAGCTTCAAAGTGACCAACAACGTACGATGGCTCATCTGAAAGGTGTGTTTGAACTGCCTTATGAGAACCGGCTGAGCGCAGGTGTGGAGTTCCGATACGACTGGCTGAAGGCCCCCAACCGTGTGGCAGGGGGAAAAGCAAGCGACTGGACGGGAGCCTTGTATGTACAGGACGAGTTCAACCTCATCCCCAACATCAACATCACCGCAGGACTGCGTCTCAACCAAAACGAGCAATTCGGCACCCGACTGACTCCAAAAATCTCTGCCATGTGGAAAATAGGGCAACCATGGCGTTTGCGCGCCACCTGGAGCCAGGGATTCAAGACCCCTACCACCAAGGAACTCTTTTACCGGTATGTTCGGCAGATGAGCGGCACATATCTCTATTTAGGCAATACCGAACTGAAGCCCCAGACCAGCAATTACTACAGTATAAACGGCGAATATACCTGGAAGGGACTCAGCGTGACCGTCTCCGCTTATTTTAACAAGGTCAGCGACATGATAGCTTTGGTGACCATCCCCAACTATCAAGCCCCTGATGAGTACATCGCACTGTATGACCCGGTAAAGACCCGCCAATATCAGAACATCGAAGACGCCAAGACCTACGGTGTGGATGTGAACGTGCGCTACACTTGGAAAGACCTTTCTTTCGGAGCAGGATACAGTTATTTGGACACCGAAGCACACCAATATGACACTACCCACGACAAGATGACAAAAGTGACCATCGATGGTATGGCACACCACAAAGGCAACCTGTTCGCTACCTGGACCCACGCCTTCACTTCTGATTACCGTCTCGGAATGGGCGTTTATGGCAGATTCTCCACCAAGCGCTACTACCAGATAGACGGCGACGGAAAAGGCTATCAGACATGGCGGTTGTCCACCACTCACGACTTTGGTCACTCAAAAACCATGACCTACCGCGCAGAGGCTGGCATCGACAACATCTTCAACTATGCAGACCGTACCCCACATGGTCTTCATTTAGGCACCACCACTCCAGGCCGCACCTTCTATGTATCGTTCAGCGTCCGATTCAACAAAGGAAAGAAATTGAAAAACAACTATAAGTCAAATTTAAACACGAGAGACAATGAAGAAAATTAAGTTTTTGATGATGGCCTTAGCAGCCATCTGTATGGCAGTGAACTTCACTTCCTGTAGTAAAGACGATGACGACAAAAGCACCGACAACAATTACACCATTTACCAGAATGCCGTCAACCAAACGGTGAAATCTCAGAAAAAGAACCCAAAGGTGATTCTACTTGTAGCCTTCGGTTCTACCTGGCAGCAGGCATACGATGCTTTCGATGCCACTGTGGAAGCCTACAAAACTGCCTTCCCTGGCTATGACGTATTTCTTTCCTTCTCGTCAGCCATCTGCATCAACCGTGCAGCAGCCGGTGAGAATGTGAAGCCCCGCAACTTCTACGCCCCTCCCTTCTGGCTCAGCGCTTTCGCACAAGAAGGTGTGAAATATTCTGAAATCGTGGTGCAGTCGCTGCAAGTCATCCCCGGTGAGGAATACACCCGCGTGATCAACTACATCAAGGACTTCGCCAACAATGCCAATGGTGACATTGATGACAAATATCTGTCGAATGTGACCATCAAACTCGGTGTGCCCCTGCTGCAGGATGCTGAGAGCGATGTCAACGAGGTGGCCAAACAACTCAATATCCTTTACAACGTTCGGGCACATGAAGGTGTGGTTGCCTTCATGGGCCACGGCAACCCCGACTCCTACGATACCTACAAAGCCAATGTGCGCTACACCCAACTTGAGGAAGCCCTCCAGGCTTACAGCAAGAACTACTACGTAGGTACCGTGGACATGATGGAAAACTTCAAGACTCATGTGCTGAAGCGCATGCAGGACAACGGCATCATGAGCGGCAAGGTGTATTGCCATCCGCTGATGTCGATTGACGGCGACCACGGCCACAACGACATGGCCGGCGATGACGATGCCTGGGACAACGGTTTTGAGGAGAACGAGGAAGGCGAGGTAGAGGACACCAGTTGGAAGATGTATTTCCACCACATGGGTTATACCTGCGACAACTCAACAATGATAGAGAAGGGCCTGCTTGAACTTCCCACCATCCGTCAGATCTGGATGAACCATACCAGGGATGCCATCAACGGCGAGCCTCTCGACTATTATCACTCAAAGAATCCGGAATAAGGATCGTGGTTGAACGTTATGAATAAAAAGAGCATCATGGTGACTATTGCAGCACTCCTCGCGGGGAGTGCTGCTTTTTCACAAATCCACCAAAAGACACACAGTGACTCATCCTCGGTAAGCCACTCCTACAATCTCAACCCCATAGTGGTCACAGGTTCGGGCCATCACCAGCGCATGAAGTCAACATCCACTCCCGTGCATGTCCTCAGCAACCAGGAAATCCGTGAACAGGGGATTGCCACCTTCGATGCCGCCATTCAAAGGATGATACCCCAGATCTCGCTGGCGCCCAACTCCATGGGAAGTTTTCTGCGCATGAACGGCCTCGGCAACAAATACATCCTTATCCTCATCAACGGACAAAAACTCTCGGGCGACATTTCCAACAACGTGGACCTCAACCGCATCAACATGTCAAGGGTGAAGCGTATTGAAGTGCTCGACGGAGCCGCCTCATCACTCTACGGCAGTGATGCCATCGCCGGAGTCATCAATATCATCACCGACCAACCCACTCAGCAACTCATCAGCGCCACATCCGACACGCGCATCTCAGGACATGGGCAACTGACAGAGTCTGTCACTCTCGACATATTCAAAAAAGGTTTCGGATCCTATACCTCTTACACACACGACAGAGCCGACAGTTATCAGAACAACAGTCTGGAATATCTGAAAGGGTCGGACACTGAGACCCAACCCACCATAGCCCCTCTTTTCACCGGCTACCGATCACACATCCTCGGGCAGAAATTCACCTATGCCCCCAACCAACACCTGGCCATGAATGCCGGCATCGACTGGTCTTACAAAATCACGGACCGCCCTGAAACTCATGCCGATATCACAGGAGGAACGGACTATGAGATGCGCTACAAGGGACTCCGATGGAACGTGGGTGGCATCTACAAGTTCAACAACAAGCACTCCCTTCAGGGCGATTTCACCTCAGACCATTACCGCTATGGCAAGGAATACGATGTGGAGACAAAGACCTACGCCATCGGCGACTATGTGCTGTCGAAAAAGCAAAGACAGACAGAGATGGAACTGAAGGCCATTCTCGGACTGACGCCCCACTCCACCACCATCCTTGGCGCTGACTGGCGTCAGGACTTCCTGATGGCCACATCCGGCAACATCGACCAAAGTGCATACACCCTTTCCGCATACGCCCAGCATGAGGCAACTTTGCTCAAGAACCTTATCGCCACGCTGGGACTTCGCCTGACTCATCACGAGACCTTCCACCAACAATTGACACCCAAGGCCACCCTGATGTATGCCCCGGGCAACTTCCGATTCCGGGCAACCTATTCAGCAGGATTCCGGGCACCAGGTCTCGACGAACTCTACTATCACTACTTCTCCGTCAACAGAGGAAAAGCCCAAATCAGTTTTGGCAACAAAGACCTTTCACCCGAGAAAAGTCACTATTTTTCATTGAATGCAGAGTACCGTTCCCATATCATCGCCGTCAGTATAACAGGTTATATCAACCGCATCAACGACATGGTGGTGAAAAAGAACATTGATACCAATGCTGAGGCCTTGTCCATGCTGAGAACGGAATTCCCGGAGATGACCGAGGGCCAAGCGGCAAAACTGGAACATTACGCCCTCTACCAAAACAGTGACAAGGGAGATGTGAAGGGAGTGCAACTGAATGTCTCAGCCAATATCTTCCGAGGTTTCAATCTCTCTGCCAACTATGCTTACACATACGCCCGCTCCAAGACTGATGAGGGATGGAGCTGCCTGGAACGCAGCATCCGCCATGTCGGCACCATCGCTTCCAATTACCATCACGCTTGGGGAAGATACGGACTGAATATCAACCTCAACGGACGGTTTCAATCGAAGACCTACTATCCCAGTTATGAAAACGCACCCGGCTATGGCGTGTGGAACCTTCAGACCACACATTCCATCGACTGCACACGCTGGGCCTTCATCGAACCGAGTTTTGGAGTGGAGAATATCTTCGACAAGGCAGACCGGCGAATAGACTCCTCCAAACGCAAATATGCCCTCTACAGTCCAGGCTGGATGATAGTGGCCGGACTCAAAATCAAGTTCAAAAAATAAAATGATACAAGGACACGGAGACGACACGCACAACTATCCTGGGATACGAAGCAATTTCAGCTCAAACATCTATCCCAATGCAGACCTGACAGGCCTGAAAGCACATCTATGCGGGAAAATGGACCTTATAGATTGTTATCCCGAACCCGAGCCTCGCTCGCTCGAAAAAGCCATTGCGAGGAAGCATGGGATTTCCTCCGAAAACGTCCTAGTCACCAACGGCGCCACGGATGCCATCTACCTCATCGCCCAAACCGCAGCGAAAAATCATTTCACACACTTCAATACTGGTCCACTACCCACTTTTAGCGAATATGAAGATGCTAGCCTGATGTTCGGTCTGACACAAATTGACGATTTTGGAAAGACAAAGGTTTCAGGCAACACCGTGCTTTGGCTATGCAACCCCAACAATCCAACGGGTGACACCTATTCGAAAGCGGCTTTGGCAGGCTTCGTCCAGAAGCACGATCTCATTGTCATAGACCAGTCTTATGAAGAATATACGCTATTGCCGATGATGACCCATCAGGAAGCAGCGGAATCCCAAAACATCATACAACTGCACTCACTCACCAAGACCTATGCCATTCCTGGCCTGCGTTTAGGATATGTCATTGCACCACACCATATCATCGCCAAACTTCGTGAAAATGTTCGTCCTTGGTCTGTAAATGCCCTGGCCATAGAAGCCGGCATATGGCTATTGGAAAATGAGGTTTCTGTTGTGAACGACCTACACGCTTACCTTTCTGAGACTCAGCATCTGCGTGCCATGCTCAATCAAATCCCTGGTATCAGAGCTGACGAGACGCGAACCAATTTCTTTCTGGTGGAAATGGCAGCAAATAAAGCCGCCAACCTGAAAGACTACCTTGTAAGAAAGCATCATATCCTCATCCGTGATGCCTCAAATTTCCGTGGTCTTACTCCCCGACATTTTCGTGTCTCCACACAAACTCCAGATGAGAACCTCCTTTTGGCTAATGCCATCAGAGAATTCATGCATTCCATCATTCATGTCTCCAATTTGTAAATCAAAGTAGAAGTCTTATCGGCCTCCGCCACCGCCTCCGCCAGAAAAGCCACCACCTCCTCCGCTTGATGAATAGTTGGAGAAACCAGAGGAAGACGTGGAACGATCGGCCATTCGCTCAAGGGTATTGGAGGTAGCTGTGTAGATGGAGTCGCTGAACATATAAACGATGTCGCCCTCTGATGCCACCTCAAGACTCTTGGTGATATTGGACAGCTGCAGATACTCAGGACAGATCTTCTCCATATCCTTCCTCACCTGGTCGGCCAATCCGAAGAACTCGGCGTAAACCAAATACTGATCCCAAAGTCCCACCTCCATTGTTCCACGCTCATTTAGCAAAGTAAAGTCCTGCAAGAACGCTTTCAATCCAAAGATATGGGCGGCATGCTGGTTGGTGTATTCCTTGTCAGGCTTGCTCTCCAGCATCTTCATGAAGTTCTGAATGTCGTTTTCATTTTTTTTCTGCCTGCACCATTTCTCAAATTCTTCGGGCTGCAGCACCAGGTCATCGCCCGATGCCTGTGTGAGCAGCTTCAGCACATGGCAAGCCAGGCGGTCGTCGCCCTTGGCCACCTTGCTTATCTCTTGGCATGGATGAACAATTTTCAGCATTTCCTTTTCATCCTTCTTGTATTTCTCACGAACAATGGTCACGTCGCCTTTGGCCATCAGCTTCAGCAGCAGGGCACCGATGATGTTCTGGTTGCTCATACCATAGAAGTAGGACAGGTCGTCTATCACAGTCTTGTTCTTCACCAATGTCCACTCTTTCTTCACTTCCCGGAAGTAATTGCCTTTCACAATGCCGAGTTTCTTGCGCCTACGCCACTTGCGCAGCGGTGCGAGTGACACCACCCACCAAACTGCGCACAGCAACATCCAACCCAAAGCGAAGAGCAGGGTGACAATTAGATTGGTGAAAAAATATAACAGGAGTCCACCCAAAATCACTAAGCCCATCAACACCCAGTCCCAGAAGCCCCAGTCCTCGTCTTTGTCATTATTTTGCTGGAAGTCGCTTCCATCAAGTGCTCTCTGTTTGCGGCTCTTCCAACTTTCGTTAACAGCTGACGTAGGCTGGAATACACCTTTGTCGAACTCCAGCATGACAATCATCCGCTTGCCTTTGCCTACATGGCCTTCAGGGGTTGCCACAATGCTGTTACCCTCGAACTCTATTTTTCCCTTGTAACCAAACGCCCAGCGGCGGGTATTAGCCTCTGAGAGCAAGATGCCATCGGCGGCTGTAATAACGACGCGTGCCTGCTCCACGACACAATCCATGTCAACAAAGCAGTGGTTGAATCCGTCGTTCGTATCGTAGCTCTTTACAAGGTTTTTCAACTGATAACTGACTATGTACTCATGCTCGCCCCAGTCGCCAAAGCCCCAACACACCTCCTGGCCCTTGTTGGCAAGTCCACACTTACCAGCTTTCTCTTCGCGACTGGCGTCTAAATTCCACTTGCTGAGCGTCTCAAACTGTACAAGCCCGGGATGTCCCGGGACATAGCCCTTTACCGACAAGTTTTCTATTTGTATGTCATCGATGCTTCGATGTGCCACATACCACTCCGTTTTTGCGTCACTGTCGTCAAGGCTGATGAGCCAATGCTCTTCTATTGCTGCCGTACCATCCTTGTGGAGGACGGCTTTGACATCCAGCCGCTTTACTGTACTAGCCAAACTCCCCACAGAATATAGTCCCGCCAGGAGTAATAGCAATGCAATCCAGACTTTTTTCTTTTTCATTTATATCGTAATTCCTCAATCTTTAGTTTATTTTTATATAAGTCATTGAATAACAGAAAATTACAAAACCCATTTGTCATATCTGTCATTTCACTTTCCTTAGTGCAGCCATTCAGGAAATGCAAAAACGTCAATGACAAGGCAAAGGTAATCATAAAAATTTAGAGAGACACCCCTCATGGTTGTATTTTACACAAGAATTTGATCACATACACAACTATTGAAGGTAAGATATGCATATGAGAAGCTGAAAAGGCAAGCACAAAATACCTATTTTTGGTGATTGTATACTATTATTACAATATGTACTTTTGCACCACAATATCAGCTAACATAAAAATTAAAGTTATGAAGTTTATTTCTACTCTTTTTTTATCATTCATGGCATTACTGGCACTGCCTTTGACAGCCCTTGCCCAAGATGCCGTGTTTGATTTCGAGAACAACACCCTGGGACTTCCTGTAGGCGAGGGACAGACGTTCACTGACGGAGCATTGAACAGCCCTGTTACTGTGGGTGATGTGACGTTGACCAGCGTACAGGGAGAGGCCTTCTATCCTGCCATTATGATGAAAGACAATAATGGCGTTATTGCATTGAATGTCTATAAGAACGGTGCCATCAAACTGAATGCTGCGGAAGGCAAGGCACTTGTCAAGGTAGCAGCCACAATGAAAGGCACGAAGGTCTTCAGTCAAATGACAGCCAGCACGGGAGCCATAACAGAAAACACATGGGAAGGCAATGCCACCGAAGCCACTTTCACCGCATCAGCCCTGATGTCATTCCTGAAATTGGAGGTCACCATGGCTGCCAAGAACGACGAGACTGTGGAACCTGTTGTGGAGACCTTCGATCTGGAAGTTGACAACATCGGTGCTTTCAGAACCGCCGAGGATGGGAAAATGATAAAATTGGCCCTGAAAGACGTTCAAGTGAATGCCATCGACGACATTTTCAACTTTGCCTATGTAGAGGATGCCACCGGCGCCATTGAAATTTCCGGCATCGCATTGACGGCAGGCACCAAACTGAATGGTTACATCATTGGCACCAAGAGCAGCGACAATCTGGACTATAGCGACCCTGATTTTGGCCAGGAGGTCAAACTGTCTGCCAGCAGTGATGATACCTTTACGGCGGAAGCTATTGACCTTGTGGCTACACCTGTGGAAATAGCATCTATTGCTTCGGCAGAGAACCATGGCCGTCTGATGACCATCAGCAATGTCGAGATCAAAAAAGAAGGCCGTTTCTACTATGCTTATCAAGGAGAAGACAAAGTACAGGTCAAAGATGCCTTTGGGGTGCTCCCAGCTGATTATGAGTGGCCAGAGAAAGCCAAGAGCATCATAGGGCTCGTCACCTTCAATGGTGCCCGTTTTCAGATTGCACCTCTCAAGGTTGAGGATATTGCCATTGAAATGGCCGGTGAGATAGCAGCACTCTTTGACTTCGCCAACAATAATGGTCAGTGGTCTGTCGGCACTTCTGAGGACACCAATGCCGGTAATCTGGAGGGAGTTGCGCTGTCGATGAATGACATCACAATAACCTTCGTCAGTTCACCTACGATGCCTACGCGTTACTATATCAATGGTGAGCGCGGACCGCAGCTTCAGCTCATCAAAGGTGGCCAAATGCGCCTTACAGCGAAGGAGGGCTACGCCATCACAGCCGTGCAGGTGACGCCCAACAAAACGACGAATGCAGCAACGGGAGCTGAGGTGGTGAATGTCAACTGGACAGTCGACAAGGGTGAAGGTGCTCTCTCTGCAGACAAGCAATCGTGGACTGGCAACGCCACCAGCATCCGCTTCAGCGCGACAGGACCGACTTATATCAATGCCATTGAAGTAACCATGGTTCCTGCTAATGAGGCTTCAATAACGCCCGAGGCCGACACTTACACTTCGTTCCCTGAGTCCTTGGCTGAATTCAACGCCTTGGCAGACGGTACGCCCGCCATCCTCACCCTAAAAGATGCCGTGGTCACTGCAGGCATGGTGAACGAATGGGGCTTCTACCTTCAGGATGCCACAGCCGGCGCCCATTTCTACTGCACAGGCTTGAGCTACCCCGTAGGCACCAAACTCAATGGCAAGGTATGGGTGAAAAAGAGCAATCAGACCATGGGCTCTCGTATCGCAATGACCGAAGAAACCAATGGTGACAACCTGACCGCTACTGATGATGGAACATACGAAGCCGTTACAGGAATGATATCCGAGGTGAACGTGGCCGCCAACGTCTTGAAGGTAGTGAAGCTGACGGATGTCGCGGTAAAAGGCACCAAGAATACTGAAGCCACCATCACCGATGCCGCAGGTTCGACACTGACCATCAACAATGGCAAGAACAATTATTTCCCGTATATCTACCAAACAGACCTGACCACGATTGACTATCAGAATGCCATCGTGGAGGGGATCCTACTTGGTGGCAACAAACTCATACCATTCTCCATTACTGAGCAAGAAGACAATGGCATTGTTGAAGCCTTTGCAATCAACCAGAACGACATCACCATCTACAATATGCAGGGCATGCGTCAAAAGTCATTGCAACACGGTTTGAACATTGTCAATGGAAAGAAGATCATAGTGAAATGACCTTGTGACAACAAGATTCTTTGCGGAAATAAAAAGCTAAGAAGTACCTGAGCTTAATGCTTCAGGTACTTCTTGCCGTT
>CAMZHP010000096.1 GCA_947306845.1 uncultured Prevotellaceae bacterium | reverse complement strand
TGTTCCGCAAGGCCGGCATCGTGAGGTGTTTCTCGCGTGAGGAACTCACCACGGTGGGCTGCATCTTCACCCTTCCACCCATCAAGGGCAAGAACTTCGCCATTGTGACCCATGCCGGAGGTCCTGGTGTGATGCTCACCGATGCCCTGTCGAAAGGCGGTCTGTCGGTTCCACCCATCGACCCTGCCGTGGGCGAGGAACTCAAGGAGAAACTGTTCCCAGGTGCCTCTGTTGCCAATCCCATTGACATTCTCGCCACAGGCACCCCCGAGCAATTGGGCACAGCCATCGACTTCTGCGAGAACCGTTTCGACAACATCGACGCCATCATGGTGATTTTCGGCACACCTGGTCTGGTGCAACTTTACGAGACTTATGATGTGCTGCACAAGAAGATACTGGAGTGCAAGAAACCCGTTTTCCCCATCCTTCCGAGCCTGCACACCGCCGGTCCCGAGGTGGAGGAGTTTCTCAAGAAAGGCCATGTGAACTTCAGCGATGAGGTGACGCTCGCCACCGCACTCACCCAGGTGATGCGCACTCCGCCACCCGCCCCGCCAGAGATTGAGTTGTTCGGGGTCGATGTACCGCGCATCCGCGACATCATCTCAGGCATCCAAGAGAGTGGCTACATCTCCCCCACCCTCGTGCATGAGCTGCTCGACTGCGCCCGCATCCCCATGGTGCCAGAGATGGTGAGTGAGAAAGCCGACGACCTCGTCGCTTTCGCTGAGCGTATCGGCTACCCTGTTGTCGCCAAGGTGGTGGGTCCCGTCCACAAGAGCGACGTGGGCGGCGTTTCGCTTGACATCAAGAGTGCAAAGCACCTGCGATTGGAGTTTGAACGCATGATGCAGATTGAGGGTGCCACCTCGGTGATGGTACAGAAGATGATCAAGGGAACGGAACTGTTTGTCGGTGCCAAGTACGAACCGAGATTCGGCCATGTCGTTCTCTGCGGTCTTGGCGGCATCTTCGTTGAGGTGCTTAAGGATGTGAGGAGCGGTTTGGCCCCGCTGTCTTACGCCGAGGCCTATTCAATGATCAGGTCGCTTCGTGCCTACAAGATCATCAAAGGTACGCGCGGACAAGCCGGCATCAATGAGGCCCGTTTCGCAGAGGTGATCGTCCGTCTGTCCACCCTGTTGCGCTTTGCCACCGAAATCAAGGAGATGGACATCAACCCATTGCTGGCAGACGAGACCAGTGTCACCGCGGTGGACGCACGTATTTATGTGCAGAAAGGATGATTTAAATTGAAGATTGAAGATTGAAAATTGAAAAATGAAAATTGAAAATTGAAATCCAAAGGTCTATATATCTTAGCTCCTTCAACTTTCCGAGTTGAAGGAGCTAAGTTTTTATCCGCAGTGGAAATAAGTCTGGACGAGGTTGAGCACCTTTTTCAAGTCGTGACCGATGTCCTTTCGGAGAGTGCGGTCGTTGTATGACCTGAGCTGGCTGATGATGCTGTCGATCATCGCCGGGCTGAACACACCATCGCGCTCATAATACTCCCGCTGCTGCTCCAGGCAATCGGCCGAGGCGGCACAACTGTCGGGCAGTTGGGCAAGTTGGGCGAGTTTCTCACGATTGGCTTCATCATGGATATTCACATTGACGTAGGTGCGTTCTGCCACCTCCAGGGCATCCTTCATCTCAAACCCACAACGGCATGCCACGCAGAGACCGGCAATCAGTTGGTAGAGATCGGCCGACCCGTCAGGAGATCGCATTTCCACTGTCTGTTTCATTGATGTATCCACTTGGCTGGCCTGTTGTGCGGGATTGGCTGTGTGACACATGTCAGCACCAGAAGTCCATCCTAAGGGCACACGAACCAGCACCGACCTGTTGCGGTCGCCCCAACACACATTGGTGGGAGCCTCCTGATGGGGCACGAGGCGGAAATAAGACATGGGATTCTTGTTGCCAAAAGCAGTGATGCTGGGCGCTAGCATCATCATGCCAGCAATCATACGGCGTGCATCATCGCTAAGCTGTCCGTTTTCCAACATGCAATTGTGCTCGTCGCACATCATGCGCATGTGGATATGCAGACCCGAGCCTGCTTTTCCCGCAGTGATTTTAGGAGCGAAAGTGACCTCTAGTCCCATGCGGTAGGCCAAGTTGCGGATAACCCACTTGGCGAGCATCAACTGGTCGGCAGCCTTCTCTGCCCTGACCGGCAGGAATTCTATCTCGTTTTGCTCATAAACCTTTCCATTGAGGATGAAGTTGCCTACCTCGGAGTGTCCGTATTTGATCTGCCCTCCGGTCTGGGCGATGTAAAGCATGCACTTAGCCCGGAACTCATTGGCTTTGGCGTAGGGAGCCGACTCATGGTAGCCATGCTGGTCGATGGCTGGAAAACGACCGTCATCGTCGAAAATCACGTAATACTCCAATTCGCCCATGGCATGAAACTCCATGCCCGTCACTTTTGTGAACGACCGACATGCTTTGGCCAATGTCTGTTCAGGCGCGCTGGCCAACAATTCACCATCCTTGTCGAAGAAAGAGCAGAGCATGCTTAAGGTAGGAATCTCAGCAAAAGGATCGACAAATGCTGTGGCATAACGTGGAATCACATAAAGGTCGCTGCTTCCGGCCTCGACGAATGAGAAAAGGCTGCTGCCATCCACTCTCTCGCCACAGGTGAGGATCGTATTGAGATACGAAGCATCGGTGATGACGAAATTCAAAGTCTTGAGTTTTCCGTCCCCACCTGGGTACATGAAATTGACCATCCGGATGTCGTTTTCCGAGATATAACGGATGATGTCTGCCTTGGTGAACTCCTCGGGATTTTTTTGCAGGAATGCCACCACGGGATTGGCATTCATAGTCAAGTGTAGTTTGTCCATCATGTGTTGTTTTTTAAGGTCTGTCAGACCGATTTATAGTGATAAAAAAGATGCTCAGGCGTCAGGCTTATAGCTCAGAAGGCATCCATGAGATTGGTGACAAAGTCTAAGGATTTTTCCAGTTTTTTGAAGATGTTGCTCTCCATTCTGGAAACCACGGCAAACTTTACTCCTTGATTGTTGTTCCATAAAGCTAGCAGTTGCTCCTTTTCTTTTTTCGCCTTGCATATCGACATGTTGGCTCCTGCCTTATCCAAATGGATGGTCGCTATTCGATCACTCACATTGCCATTGTTTACTATAAATACATCAAACCACTGGTTCTTGCGCACTCCTTGATTGGTGCCCAAGTTAATATACACCATCCCAGCCCGGTTAGGTTTTTTGGGATCTGGATCAATTTTAGTAATCAGCCCCACCAAGGCGAAAGCCTCTTCCACGACTTCGTTGAGGTCACTTTCATATGGCAGGGTCGAACAGGCTGAGGCGAAGGCATCGGCATAACTCTTCTCAGACTTTGCCGAATTTTTCTTGGTCATTCCCTGAGCCAACACTTCGTTTTTTACCGTATTCTTGATGGCTACGGTGTATTGGAACTCTACTTTGTAATAGAATTTTCCATTCGTCGAGTCTTTGTATGAGTACCGTTTGTAATTCTGGATGACTGTTAGCAACTTGTGGGGGCACGCTCTGTTTTCTACAGCCAGCACTTTGGGATTCTCGTTTAACTTTTTTATCAGATGAGGGCGCATGGGGGCAAAAGTTCTCTGCTCATTGCTGTTATCACTTTTCACAAGTATAGGAGGTTCGACATAGACCTCATTCCTTTTATTTGTAAAGTCAATTTGTGCAAAGACAGTTCCTGCAATCAGGAATGCCAATAAAGTAAAAAAAGATCTCATATTCAATTATTTAGGTTAGTGTTTAAAACAAAAGTCCATGTTACGTCCACAAAGATACTACAAAAAACGAGAAGTCAAAAATTTTAGACCACTATTTATGTCCGAAGTTTCTATAAAAAAGTTAAGATGATTACTTTTTGATAACAAATGGTGATGAGATTTGTCCATATATTTGTTGATTTCATTTTTTCTTTGTAATTTCGCAGCCGCTAAAACAGAAAACACCCATCATGCGATATAAAATAACGGCACCGGAGACACTTGACACCACTGTCAAGTTGCCAGCCTCAAAGAGCATCAGCAACCGAGCGCTGGTGATACATGCCCTCTCCGGAGGAAACCAGATGCCCGACAACCTCTCCGACTGTGATGACACAGAAGTAATCGTGCGCGCACTGCGCGACATGCCATACACCATCGACATCAAGGCTGCAGGCACCGCCATGCGGTTCATGACCGCCTATCTGGCCGTCACCGACAGTGGCGAACACATCATCACTGGCACAGAGCGCATGCAGCACCGCCCCATCGGTATCCTTGTCGAGGCTCTCCGACGTCTGGGTGCAGACATCGAGTATGTGGGTGCGGAGGGCTATCCCCCACTACGTATCCGAGGAAGGCAGCTGGAAGGCGGTGCCGTAGAGATGGAAGGTAATGTGAGTTCGCAGTTCATCTCCGCCATGCTTATTGCTGGAGCCGCCATGCGTCAGGGCATGGAACTTCGTTTGACTGGAAGTGTCATCTCACGTCCCTATATTGACCTCACCCTCTGCACAATGCGTGACTTCGGAGCCGAGGTGGAGTGGACGGGTCCCGACACCATCAGGGTTTGCGCCCGCCATTATTGTCCCACCCCCTATTTCATTGAGAACGACTGGAGTGCCGCCTCCTATTGGTATGAGATAGTAGCACTAAGTGGCGGTCATTACCATGTTCAACTGGAAGGGCTCACCGACGGTTCACGTCAGGGCGACTCGGTAGTTCGCTACCTGATGAGCCTTCTCGGTGTGCGCACCAAGTTCGGCGTACTTGACAAAGGAGTGCCCACCACTGTCACATTGAGCAGCCATCCCATCCGTTTGCCGCGCATGGAATATAACCTCATCAATCAACCCGACCTGGCGCAGACCATGGTTGTGACCTGTGCCCTGATGGACATCCCATTCCATTTCCACGGACTGAGCACTTTACGCATCAAGGAGACCGACCGCATCGTCGCACTGATCCGAGAATTGGGAAAACTGGGCTATGTGGTGAAAAGCAATGCCGACAACGACCTCATCTGGGACGGCACTCGCTGCGAAGTAAAAGCACATCCCGTGATTGACACCTACGATGACCATCGCATGGCACTTGCCTTTGCCCCTGCCGCTCTTCGTTTCCCTGAAATACGCATTAACAACCCATCGGTAGTGACGAAGTCATACCCCCAATATTGGGACCATTTGCGGGCTGCTGGTTTTGTCATTGAGGAAGAGGCATGAGCACTATTCTGATGGATATTTTTGCAGGTATGGGTGTTGTTGCCATCCTGCTCATTGCACTTGTCCTCCTTGGAGGCATTGCCGCTCTTTTCGGCTGGTTCTCCAAAGACGACGGCAAAGGCATCACCGAGGGTCCGTCGTGTGACACCTGCGACGGTACGGACACACGATGCGAGCAAGTTTGCATGATGGAGGCATCGGTGAAACCCATCGAATATTTTGAAGACGAAGAACTCGACTCCTTTGCCGGTCGTCGCAGTGACAGCTATACCGACGAAGAAGCCGAGTTGTTTGAGGAAGTGCTTACCACATTGCGCCCTGAGGAGGTGCCAGCGTGGAACCGTAGCCTTATCCTTCGCGGCATCAGCGTGCCCGACCAAATCAAGGACGAGTTGCTGATGCTATTAGAGGGATAATCATTGTACGAGAATTGTTTTCACTATTTGCATGATGTCGGCTACGGTGATAATGCTGTCTTTGTTCATGTCACTTGCCAACATATTGAAGTTGGAGACAGGCTTACCCAGCACTTTGTTGACTGCCAGCATCACATCAGCCACCGTCACACGGCCGTCGCTGTTGGCATCTCCCATGGGGCAGACACAGAAATAGCCACCTTTCCATTTGATCCATCCATCACCCGTTTCCTGAGGCACAGGAGTGAAGCCGGAAGGACAAATCAGTTTCCAGGGATATTCCTGGGAGCCCATATCCAAGCAGGCATAATCCACAAGTGTTTCCGCACAGGTTGGGACAGCGAGATAGTTGATAGAGGCACCTACGAACATTCGGTCAGTATTATCTGCCGGCAAATCAAAATTGCTGAAATCCAATGTTGTCAGATTCCTACATTCATTGAACATCTGGTTCATGTTTTTCACCTTGGAGGTATTGAAATGGCTCACATCGACTTGTCTCAGATAACGGCAATTACAGAACATCATGTGCATGTTGGTCACCTCAGAAGTGTTGAGATACTCCATACCCTCGATGGTCTGAAGGTTATACATATTATTGAACCAATAGGCGCATGAAGTTGGCCTTGCCTCTACAAACGAAGGATCAAACACCACTTTGATCACCCTTTTAACCTGAGACTGGTCCTTTTGCCATCCAGGCTGAGCGAGAGCCACATTCAAGCAAGATACATTTTCTCCACCTATAGCAAGCGCCACTTTCTGGTCATCATAGCGGAAGGTGAGAACATTTTCTTTCAGTGTGGCGTATGCCGAGACAGCAGATGCGGAAAAATAGCCACCCTTCCATTTAAACCAACCCTCACCTGTTTCCTCTGGCTCAGGTGTGAATCCGTCGACACAAATAAGATAGCAAGGAGATAACTGTGTGCCTACGTCCAACAATGAACCTGAGTTCGAAGTATCATCAGAGGGTATCAGATCGGCCGCTGTGGCAGAGACGGTCAACTGCGACAGTGCAGTGCAACCCCTGAACAAATCATTAGAGTTAACATCTGGAAAGTCAAAACTGCTGATATCGGCAGCAACAAGACTGGTGCATTCCGCGAACATAAATGACATAATCTCCACACTTGAGGTATTGAAAGGAAGATTCAACTGCTTCAAACCTGAACACAAGGCAAACATCTGCTGCATCGTGGTGACTTTAGACGTATCAAACTTGTCGAGACCTTCTATGGTCATCAAATTGCTGCAATTCATGAACATGAATCCCATGTCCTTCACCAAAGAAGTGTCGAAATGGCTCAGGTCGAGACTTTCGAGTCTTATACATCCATTGAACATGCTACGCATGGTAGTCACTTCCGACGTATTGAGATTCTCCAGGCCCTCAATCACTTGAAGATTGAGCATGCCATAGAACCAACTGCGACATGAGACGGGTTTAGCACGTGCGAAAGAGTCATCAAATATCACCTTAGTGACAACAGCCCCGTTATTATGCCATGCCGGGGCTGTTTCCGCGTCATTCAATTCAAAGACAGTATAACCTTCAGCTATACACTGAGGTTTCATGAGGTCATGCTTGAAGGTAAGCACATTGTCTTCCAAAATGGTGTATAGTTCCTTATGTACTACAGTGAAATAACCGCTCTTCCACTTCATCCATCCATCACCCGTTTGCTGAGGCTCCGGGGTGAAGCCGGCAGGACAAATCAACTTCCAAGGATTCGTCTCTGTGTTCATACTTTCGCAGGCATTTTCATTAAGGACATCAGCACAGTCAGGAATTGTCAGATAATTGATTGAAGATTTTGCAAACATACCGTCCGTATTCTCTGTGGGCAAATCAAAATTGCTAATATCCAAATTGAACAAGTTCGCACATTCATAGAACATATACTTCATGTTTTCCACCTTTGAGGTATTGAACTGGCTCACATCAACTATCCTTAAATTATGGCAATAGGCAAACATCTGTTCCATGGTGGTCACCTCTGAGGTATTGAGGTACTTCAAGCCCTCGATGGACTCGAGGTTGTACATTTGATTAAACCAGAAGGCGCAAGATTTAGGTTTTACCTTGGCGAACGATGCATTGAACACCACTGTTGTTACATCGGAAGCCAAAGATATGTTCTGTTCCCATCCTGGTTTATTGGCTCCCTCATTCAAGCCGAAGACACTTGCACCCTCACTGGCAAGTTTATCCTTCTGGGCATCATAGTGGAATGTGAGCTCGTTGTCTTTCAGTGCTGCGTATGGCTCCATCTGCGACACGGTGAAATAACCGCCTTTCCATTTGATCCATCCATCACCCGTTTCCTGAGGCACAGGAGTGAAGCCGGCCGGACAAATCAATTCCCATGGATTCGTCTCTGTGTTCATATTCACGCAGGCATTTTCACTAAGGACTGCCGCACACTCAGAAATGGTAAGATGGTTGATGGAAGAATTTGCAAACATATAATAAGTATTCCCCTCAGGCAAGTCGAAATTGCTGATATCCAACGTTAACAGGTTATAGCATTCATAGAACATGTAGTTCATGTTTTCCACCTTGGAGGTATTGAAATGACTCACATCGACTTGTGGCAGGAAATAGCAGTTACTAAACATCTGATACATGTTGGTCACCTCAGAAGTGTTGAGATACTCTATTCCCTCGATAGAGGTGAGTCGAATCATGTCACAAAACCAATAGGCGCATGAAGTTGGCCTTGCCTCTACAAACGAAGGATCAAACACCACCGTGGTTGCACTGCATCCCCACCATCCTGGCTGACCGAGAGCCTCATTCAAAGGATATACATCTGCCCCCTCGCTGAAAAGCGCCATTTTCTGGTCATCATAGCGGAAGGTAAGAACATTGTCTTTCAGTGCAGCATATGGCATCGCAACTAAGGATTCGGTAAAATAGCCACCTTTCCATTTGAACCAGCCTGCACCTGTTTCCTCTGGCTCAGGTGTGAATCCGTCAACACAGATAAGATAACATGGATATGCCTTTGTACCCACATCTGTCAATGCACCAGAACTGGCCGAAAGCATCAAATTGGATGCCGTAGCAGAGACGGTCAACTGCGACAGTGCAGTGCACCCCATAAACAAGCCAATAGTGGCATTATCATCAGGAAAGACAAAACTGCTAATATCGGCTGAGATAAGATGGGTGCATTCCCCAAACATATATTCCATGTGCTCCACACTTGAGGTATTGAAGGGAAGATTCAACTGCTTCAAACCCGAACACCAGGCAAACATCTGCTGCATGGTGGTGACATTCGACGTAACGAAATTGCCGAGACCATTAATGGTTTGCAGTTTACGGCATTGATTAAACATAAAAGCCATGTTCTCCACCGAAGAGGTACTGAATTTGCTCAGATTGAGGCTGGAGAGACTGCGGCAATTTTGAAACATGGCTTGCATATTCGTCACACTTGATGTGTCGAAATTGGTGATGATGAGACTGGACAGGTTGGTGCACCCACTGAACATAGAGGCCATCGTGGTCACATTCGTTGTTCTGAATTGGGATTGTACATTGATTCTTCCCTCATTTTCCGACATGAAAGAATGATTTCCCAAATTAAGGTTGGTCAAGGCCGAACAATTTTTAAACATGCTCGACATGTCGGTCACATTGCTGGTGCTCAACCGATAGAGATACGGGAGTGTCGCCAATGAGGAGCACCCACTGAACATTTCCTTCATCGTCGTCACCTCTGAAGTGTTGAAGTAAAGAAAGTTTAAAACCTCTGATTCGGAAGCCGACGGGTTCTTCATCTCTACACTCGTCAGGTTCACCATATCCTTAAACCATTGGTAGCACGACGTGGGTCTTGCATCCTTGAACGAGCTGTCGAAAACCACAGTTGTGATAGTTTCTTTATTCTCAAGCCAGCCAGGAGCCTCGGCGCCAGAGTTAAGCATATATACTTTCGTCGTAAGGGTATTATACTTTTGATCGTTATATTCGAAAGTCAGCGTCTTCCCATCTGACGACAACACGGCCTTGGCAGTCTTTGTTGCCGCCTGAGCACCATTGGCACCCAAGAGCAACATGGTCATGAGGAGCAGTAATTTTGTAGTCTTCATATTCTTTACGGTTTTGGTTTTCGGAATGAATAGTTAGATAAAGATTGTTATGTTATGTGTACAAAGATAGAATTTTTTACTATTCGTTCCAAATATTTAGAAGTTTTTATACTTATGCAGGCCTCACAAATCATCATTGTTGCCAAAATCTCAATGAAATCCAACCAAAAGGCAATAAAAAAGCCTTTTCCGTGTTATATATTAAAGATGCGAAAGACCAAAGCCATCATTCCATTGTTGCTGGCAGCCCTGCTGCTGGCAGGTGCGTCGTGCTCTTCAAAGAAGAACACGGCGAAAAGTCGTTTCTGGCAGGCGTTTACCGCGAGGTACAATACCTACTACAACGGCACGCTCGCCTATATTGACGGTTCATTGGAAAAGGAGAACGGCAACAAGGACAACTTCACAGAGATCATCCCTCTCTACACAGTAGGCAACAAGCAGAGTCAGCAACTGGGGTCCGGCAA
>CAMZHP010000095.1 GCA_947306845.1 uncultured Prevotellaceae bacterium | reverse complement strand
CTGCAAAATTAGCGATAATATGTAAATAAACAAAATTATATCATTTTTTTTTGAATTTCATGTCTTCCGCACAAACTCCTACATACCAAGTTCCTTTAGTCATACATCCTTTTTATTCTTTTTTGTGAGTGCCCTGGCTCTTTTTGTGGTTATATACTCTCTGTGTCTCTGTATCTCAGTGTTGAAAAATCGAATTTTGGCTTCGCTGAAAGTCTTTCGCTCGGTATAGAAAACAAAAACTTTGCTATTTATTTTGCTTTCCTCTCGCTTATTCGTACTTTTGCAAGGGAAAAGCCTTAAAGACTGAACATTCAATACAAAACATGATAAGGACAAAAACGATAACATGCCTCATATTTTTCCTTGCTGTCATGACCGTCAGCAAGGCTGATGAAGTTACACCGCTACCCTCAGACACAGCCACCGTCCAGACAAAAAGCCCCAAGAAGAAAAAAGGTATCGGGCAGGTTCTTCTTCAACCTTTCAAATGGATCGGGCGCAACTGGTCAGCCTACGACCCAAGATACTCCACCCCGTCGTTCTATAATTGGGCATTACAGTTGCAGAACACCACCTCGGCAGAGTATATGTCGATGGATGACAACGTCTTTAAACTGCAAATGCGCTCCAAACTCTCCCACCGCGTGGGACCATATCTGGGATGGCGCTGGCTGTTCTATGGCTTCACCATCGATCTCAATGCCGACAATATCTTCAAGGGAAACAAGCGCAAGAATGAGTTCACACTCTCCATCAACTCCAACTTGTTCAATATTGACCTGATCCGGCGGCGCACCGGTGGCGACTTCATGGTCAGGAAGATAGACACCCGCGGATATTCCATGTATGACGCAGATATGGCCAACCATTTCGGTGTAGGCAATAATGTACGTTATGGTATTAATGGCATCAACATCAACTACTTTACCAACCACCGCAAATACTCCAACCCTGCTGCTTTCTCCAACGGTGCCATACAACTCAAGTCGGTAGGCTCCCCTATCATCGGTTTAGGCTACACCCACCAGAAACTTGAGACTACCGTCAGCAACTTGTTTGCCGATTATGCAGCAGAGAAGGCGGGCATGGTCATCAACGATGCCTCTACTTATTTGGCGTTGGCTCTGTTCGACTCCGACAACCTGGCATTGTATCTGAACGCCATACCCACCAATTTCACCATCGACAACTTGCACCTGCAACTGGGATATGCCTACAACCTGGTGTTCTCACGCCGTCTTCTGCTCGGTCTGTCGCTGATAGCCTCTCCCGCCGTGAAATGGACTAAATTTGACAACAGAGGCAGTTACCTTTGGGAATACGGTCCCGACTTTGTCGATATGTACAACACCTTGATTGAAGATGTAGGGGAGGATGCAGAGAAGATCAACGTCAGCGATGTCCAAATCGTAGAGTATTCAAGAAACTTTGGTTACGACTTCTATGGGCGCGCCAGCCTGACCTACAACTTCAACCGTTGGCGCTTCGGCATCAATGCCAGTGTGAACAGCCTGCTCTACAAACAACAAGGCATCAAGTTCTACAACAACTACGGCAATGCCATCTTCTATGCCGGCTACTGCTTCGGACGCAAGAAAGAATACCGCTATAATGGGGAGAATCGTGAGGCATACATCACCGCCGCACTGACCAAGAGCCAGATTGAGGAGATGAAGGACACGGTGCCCGCCGGCAACATCAGCCACGCCTTTATGGAAGTGGCAGGCAAAAAGACCAGCTACAAGACCGACGTCTTCGACCTCGATCTCTACGGCTGCGACCTGGTGATAGGACCCAACGGGAAATACGGCACGTTCGAGATCACCGACGGATATGTCACCACCGGAGAAGACACAGAGGGCCGCCTGCGGGCGGGCAAGGTAATCGACATCGGCAAGGACGGCAACATCGTCATAGAGGCTGGGCACAAGAAGAGCATCCGCGCCGCCAACTGGTGGAAGTCGCAACTTGACGTGAGGCAGACCCCGTTCAACTGGTACCCAGAGATGCTGCATTATGCGGTGAAAGGGCGCCTTACACTCAATGTGCGCGATCATACGTTTGGGACAATGATGCCACAGCAGTTGGTGATCGACGACTTCTGCCTCTGCCACGGCAAGGACACCAAGGAGATTTATATGATTGGTGCCAAGGACTTTTTCTCACGCTCCGCCTACAGCATCACTGGCGATGCTGCCGTCAACGGCCGTCTGTGCCGCATTTATGTGGAGTCGAAGAAGATGGGCAAGAAGATGAACATCTACGTCAACCGACTGAAAGCATCCTCACGCAACTGGATGCAATACATCCCCGACACACGCGCCATCGGCAAGATCTCACTGCCAGGCACCCACGACGCTGGCTCTGCCTCGCTGCCTGAGAACACGGTGACCAGCATGGGACATACGCAGAACTTCACTGTGACGGAGCAACTCCGCGACGGTATCCGCGCCTTTGATATCCGCCTGAAAAAGAACATGAAATACGGCCACACCATGACCTGCCGTGACGGATTCGACGAGTCGCTTGTCGACATCAGGAAATTCCTTAAAGATCACCCGTCGGAGTTCATCGTTGCTCTCATCGGCAGCGACGAGGGCGGCAAGTGGGAGGAGGAGATGCTCCACAATTTCAAGAAATTGACCAAGGAGTATGCCGACCTGTTCGTGGAGGACTTCGGCCCCTCGACACCCATCAGTGAGGTCCGTGGCAAGGTGCTTGTCATCAAGCGGCAGGAGGCCTGTCCGCTGGGCAAGCTGCTGAAGTTCGAGGACAACACGATATTCAACTACGACTGCTTCGTGGTGGAGGATGTCTATAAGGAGCACAAAACCTACAAGAAGATCAAACTGGTGGAGCACCACCTGCGCAACGCCTACGAGAACGAGGATCCCAACAAGTGGTACATCACGTTCAACAGCATCGCTTGGGACCCGCGCCACCACAAGCCCTATTACTCGGCATGGGGTGGAAGGAATATTCGCAAGCCCATGAACCCGGCGCTGCGCGAAGTCATCGAGTCCAAGGAATACACCAACTTCGGCATGGTGTTCCTCGACTTCTACAACGACCACGGCGACAAGCCCCAACTGCTCCAGTCGATCATCAACTCCAACTTCCTCGCCAATGTCGATGAGGACTATATTCCAGTGAAGAGTGAAGAGTGAAGAATCTCTGGAGAGTGAAGAATCTCTGGAGAGTGAAGAGTGAAGAATCTCTGGAGAGTGAAGAATAACTTCTCTGTATGTTGCGTTTTTGACGCAACCTCTGCAAAAGGTCTATTGTCCAAACTCCTAAACTCCTAGACTCCTAATCTCCTAACCCCCTAAAATATGAACCATCAACAACCCATCTGCAAGTCAGTGGAGCGCATGCTGCACCAGGAGATCAGCACGCCCAAGGACTTCACGTTTCTTCGCGACCAGATCTATGCCCGCACCCGTGTGATGCTCAGCGACACCACGCTGAAACGAGTCTGGGGATATGTCAGTTACGACCACGCTCCCAGTCTGAGGACGCTCAACACATTGGCGCAGTTTCTGGGCTTTCAGGACTATAAGCAGTTCTGTGAGCAGTCGCCCGATGAGGCTCCGAGCGACATCGTCATCAGCAACTACATCGACGTGGATGAAGACCTCACTGAGGGTGACGAACTCACCCTGTATTGGTTGCCCGACCGGGAGTGCCACCTCCGCAATTTGGGCAACAACCGCTTCATCGTGACGGCTTCGGCCAACACCCGCCTGCGTGAGGGCGATACCTTCAGTTGCCACTTTATCATCGAGGGCGAGCCGCTTTACCTCAGTCAACTGCATCAGGGCGACCGTCCCGCCGTCAACTACGTCTGCGGCAAGCAGGGAGGCGTCAGGTTTGAATACCCCTCCCCAACCCTCCCCAAAGGGGAGTGACCCCCAAAAAGGGCGGTGCTTTTCACCCCTCTCACCCCTCACCTCTCACCCCTCATATGACCGACGACACCTCAGGCTATATCACCATCGACTACGAAGGCATCAGCAGCGACTTCACTGACATCGAGGCGCTGCCCTCCTCCGGCACCTGCGACCTGTTCAGGGCGAAGCGCTATGGCCGATGGTATCTCCTGAAATGTCTCAAGGCTAAATACGCCACCGACTCCGCCTGCCAGCAGATGCTGCGCAAGGAGTTTGAGATTGTCATCTCATTGCAGCATACCTCCGTGATGCAGGTGACGGGCATCGAGGAGGTGTCGCTTCCCGGCAGGGGAAAGGTGCTGTGCATCATCGCAGAGTGGATCGACGGCCGCACGCTGAACGATTTCCTGACCGAGAACCCGTCGCAGCGGGAGCGCCGCCGCATCGCCACCGAACTGTGCGAGGCTGTGGCATACATCCACTCACAGCAGGCGGTGCACCGCGACCTGAAGCCGTCGAACATCATGATTACCCACAATGGCGACTATGTGAGAATCATCGATTTCGGCCTCGCCGACACCAACAGCCACACCATCCTCAAGCAACCCGCCGGGACACTGCGCTATATGGCTCCCGAACAGTTGCAGTTTGCCGTCGCCGACGTGCGCAACGACATCTACTCGCTCGGTGTCGTGATGAAGCAAATGAACCTTGGAGGCGGCAAATACCGAAAAGTGGTCAGACGGTGTCTGAGCCCTGTCGAAGAGCGCTACCAAAACATGGAGGCACTGCTCGACGATCTCCGCAGCCAGCGACGCCAACGCCTGGCATGGGGGACAGGTGTGCTGGCTGTGGCGGCAGTCATCGCCCTACTGTTGGGACAGGTGTCCCACCTGCAACAGGAGGCCAATGAGCAGCGCACCCAACTCCGCATCCTCAACCATGAGATCATCGGGTTTGCTGATTTGCGCGTCAAGGAGAAATGTGTGCAACATTGGGATACTGATGGTGACGGCCAACTGAGTTACGACGAGGCGGCAGCAGTGGACAGCCTGGGCGATGTCTTCACAGGCGACACTCTCATCACCTCTTTCGATGAATTGGAACACTTCACTGGTCTCGAAAGCATCGACCGTAAAGCCTTCAAGGATTGTGTGCACTTGCAGTCGGTGCGCATCCCTTCCAAGACCCGTTTCATCCGCAGCGAGGCATTCCGTCATACAGGTTTGCAGCAAATCATCATCCCCGGAGCCGTAGCAGGGCTTGGCGACTACTTCATGAACGACTGTCCGCAACTTGAAACGGTGATTTTCGAGTCGCGTCCGCCAAATACCAATGTGACACCCGAGAGCGAGCCCTTTGTCAACTGCCCTCAACTAAGCACCGTCTTTATCCCTACCACCATTTTGAAAGCGATGCAGACGGGGAAAAGCCTGGAGGACAAAGGCTATAACCGAGAATATATCAGCAAAAACCTCGGGCATTATAGTTACATATTCCTCGTCTGGCTCACATGGAAGGCTGTATTCCCATTGATGACCGACCATATCCGCTTCGCCGACCCACAGGTAAAAGCGATTTGTGTCAGACAGTGGGACCGCGACGGCGACCATGAACTTTCGATAGATGAGGCAGCCTCCGTGAAGTCGCTTTCCTCTGCCTTCATAGCCCAAGATGAGATAGAGTCATTCGATGAACTGAGGTTTTTCACCGGTATCGACCGCATCAACGCCAGTGCCTTCGAGTTGTGCAGTCACCTGAAATCCATCCGCATTCCATCCTCGGTAAAAGTGATTGAGAAATGGGCGTTTGCAGAATGCAAAGCCTTGCAAGAATTCACCATCCCCGGCCATGTGGAGCAAATAGAGCACCACGCATTCAATGGGTGCAACCTGCGTGAGGTGTTCATCCCTGCCAGCGTCAATTTCATTGGTATCAGTGCCTTCGCCTTGAACTTTCATCTGGCCAAGGTCGTGGTGAGTCCCGACAATCCCGTCTATGACAGCCGTGACAACTGCAACGCCATCATCGAGACCAAGACCAACACGATGCATACAGCCTGCGTGACGACTTTCTTCCCCCGCACCGTCGACAAACTGGCCGACGAGGTCTTCAACGGACTTGACCGTGACACCCTTACCATCCCGCGCCAATTGAAGGCCATTGGCCCATGGGCACTATCACTCAACATCGACACCGTTTTCTTCGAGTCACCCGAACCACAATTTGTCGATCATCAGAGTCTGCAAATATTCAGCCTGGATGTTGTCATCATCGTGCCCAAGGGTGCCGCCAAAGCCTACCGTTCCATCCCCAGCCTGAGTTTGTACAAGGACAACATCAGGGAGAGGTGACATTAAAGATTGAAAATTGAAAATTCTTGCCTTGGCTCCTTATTTGCTTTGGCTTTTGGCCTTTGGCCTTTGGCAAGCAGTCCCTGATATGCTTTGGCTTTTGGCATTTGGCCTTTGGCAAGCAGCCCTGATTCACATCTCTTTTTCTACTTTTTTGTGAGTGCCTTGGCACTTTTTCGCAAGCATTGGCGTTTGTCGATTGTCATCCAAAAATGTTTTTATATTTTTTTCCAAAGCGAAGCGTTTTTTGATCTTCTCTTCATCTCAGATGGCCAAAAAAACTATTCCTAAAAATCTCTGTGCCTCTGTACCTCTGTGTTGAGAAAAACGAATCAAAATCTCCGTCCCCCTGATTGGGGGAGAGATGTTATTCAAAATGAGACATCTCTCCCTAGGACGTAGTCAATGATAATCAACGCATCCGTGATGTCGAGGACACCGTCATTATTCATGTCCCCTTTGAGGCCGCCAGAAGGGGAACCCTTTTCAAGAATTTCCTTGAATTGCCACCAATAGTCGGCAATCACATAGAAATCCAAACTTCCTTTAGGAACATACAGTATCTGGGAGGATCGGTAGGGGAACACATTTGCTGTGATGGTTGGTGGCCTCTTGCTCTGAACCGTCACTTCTTTTATGTTTTTGCATCCAAAGAAAGCCATGTCGCCTATTTCTCCCAAGCTTTTGCCAATGGTGACGGATGTCAGACCAGAGCAGTCTTCAAATGCATACCCTCCTAATTCTGTCACGCTGTTGGGGATGGTCACTGAGGTCAGGCTGGAGCAATTAGCAAAAGTATAATAACCAATGCTCGTTACGCCTTCAGGGATGCTGACAGAGGTCATGTTAGGGCAGTTGATGAAAGCATAACTCTCTATGCTTGTCACACTGTTGGGGATAGTCACCGAGGTCAGGCTGGAGAAGTTGGCAAAAGCACAAGAAGCAATTCTCGTTACACCGTCGGGGATGACAAGGTCAGTTACCTTTTCACCTTTTAGATATAAGTTGCCAGCATGACACAAGGGATTGGAAGTCTCATTAGCAAATGATATTCTGCACCATGCACTCAGATTATCAATATAGACAGTTTCAATGCCACTGCTCCAAAAAGCATCTTCCTTTATTTCACTTACACTGCTAGGGATGTTGATGGATGTCAGGCTGCTACAGCCCAAGAAAGCGCTTGCTCCAATTGTCTCCACGGTGTTGGGGATAACGACCGAAGTTAATTTGGACGCATCCTCCTTTGTTATTTTCATCCTGGAAGAATTAGACTGAAATGGAAAATCTGGAAAACTTACATATTCTTCAAAAGCATGTGCCCCTATTGCTATCACAGTAAACTCTTTTCCTTTATAGATGATTGATTCAGGGATTACAATGTCGCCCTTATAATTTGTCAGACCCTCAGGAACGATTACTTCTTCAAATTCAGGATCAGTATAGTTTTCCTCTTCATCATAAAAAAATGAATTATAACCTACAACAGTAGCAGTAAGTGGCTCAGGTCCACCTATATCATTATGAATAACACCTGGAAGATCATCATCAACAAAACCTGTTAATTGATACCAGATGCCATCAACACACACGGTAGTATAACCATTTAAGTAAAACTCTGCCCAAATTGTGCCTGAGCAAAGGATGGCAGTAAATAATAATAGTAACTTTTTCATATCATATTGTTTTTCGTTAAGGTTTCATACACAGCTCCACCTCATCGTCATGCAGGTGAAAGGCCGCGAGATGCTGAGGACTGATGAGATTCCTTGATTCCCTGATTCATAAGAGGCATCCGCCGCCTCACGACGGCGGATGCACGATTTCAGTGCCTTTTCATCATGGTACTCATAGACAATTCATATTGTCATGTATGGGAGGCCAAAAGCCAAAGGCCAAAAGCCTAATGGCTGAGAACCATCTTCACGAGAATCATCACGTCGGTAACGGTGATGCGTCCGTCCTCATTGAGGTCGGCATTGGGACCGTTTTTCAGGAACCCCACTGTGACTGCTCCGCCCTGGTAGGATGCCGTGGGCAGTTGCAGCCATGCGCCGTTGTCAGGCACGGCGGTGCCATCAGTGGCGGCAGTGAATGTCGGCGTGCCGTTGGCGACAGAGAGCACCAGGTTGGATTTGTCGCCCGACGTGGCAGAGATGGTGGTTGCTGCTGCGGTGCCCGCAAGCAAGTTGGCATAGGCACTCTGTGTCTCCTTGATATCCACTGTGTATTCACCCGGCGTACCCTGCAGGAACAGCGCTGTTCCCGCCGGAGCATCGCTGGCCGGCAACATGATGACCTCCCCATCGCCGTATTTGGCGGCGACGTATGCCTCGAAAGCCGTCACTCCGCTGAAGTCAATGCCGTAGGACGGGCAATAGGTGGTCGCCCCCTCCTCAGGTATGATGATGCTGACGCTGGTGGGGACGGGCTGCACCACTGTGATGGGGAAGGCATAGTCATCGAACGTCACCTTCTTCATATCCAGGTCGCTCAATACCTGTTTGAGGAGTTTGCCCTCCAATGTTCCGAGGGTTGCGTTTTCCGCAGCCGTGACAGTCAGTGAGATCATCTCACCAGATGTTCCCTTCAACGAGGTGTTGCGGTTGGAGTAGCACAGGAAATGGTATGAACCGTCATCCATTTGACTCACCTCCAGCACATGGCGGTTGATGCGCGCGCTGTTCAACTCCGCCATGAAGTAGCCATCCTCATCCTCCGGGATGGAGACGCCCTCAGGCAGGGTCATGTAGAACTCGAAGGCCATGTAACTCATCTCCGGGTTGTTAAGTTCGATGGAAATGGTCTTTGTCTCTCCGGGGTTAAGGGTGAGGTCGGCGATGGCGAAGTCATCGGCCAGCGCATTGCCCGCCATAGCGAGCAATGCGACAGTCATTAGATATCTTGCTGTGTTCATTTCTTGATGTGTTTTTTACCGTTGATAATATATAAGCAGCTGCGGAGACCCTCCGTCGTAGTGGCATCCTTCCTGATGAGCATGCCGTTGGGTGAGTAGATATCCGTCGGAGAGATGAGGTTGACGGTGGTCTCGTCGATGCCCGTCGTCACCGAACTGGCATCCTGGAACAGCACCTTCCGAGAGTCGGCATCCACAAAGGCAGCACCCTCCACGGATACAGTGCCATGGCCTTTCACCTGAATTGTCAGGGCCTTCTCATTGGTAGTGAAAGCCGCGTTGTCACCAGAGTAACTCATCACGAAGAAGCGGTTGTCGGACAACGGCTCAATGCCGATGCGGTGCCCCCTGTCGGAGTTGATGCCCACCAACTGCTGTCCCTCGGAGAGGGATACGACGAACTGTGTGGCGACATACTGCTTTCCGTCTGCCAGACTGACATGCACCGACCCGTCATGGTCAGTGACAAGTGAGAGTCCGCTGCCGAGTGCATCGAAACTGTGATATTCAGGAGCGCTGGAAATCGGCTGGCTCATCACGAGGCTCACCTGACGTACAAGGTCCATCACGTCGACGGCGCCGTCACCCGTGTGGTCCGCGGCGGCAAAGATGAAGGATGCCGGATTTCTGCCCATGATATAGCCAACCATCGTCACCACGTCCATCACGTCGATGTCATTGTCATCATTCACGTCACCCATAACATAGTTGATGACGCTGATGTCAAATGAGTAGTCAGCCAGTCTAACGGGATTCATATTCACGTCAGAGAACTTGATGTCTTTGACTGCGGTCTGAGAGTCACCAGCCTCCAAGCCATCGTCACAGGTAATGTCAAAACTCAGCAGTTCACCGCTGTTGCCCTTGAACGCGTTGTTGCTGTTGGAGTAGCAGAGGATATGGTAGAGACCGTTGCTTTCCTTCTCCACATCCAGCATATGGCGGTTGGTGCGAGCACTGTTCAGCGTGACATCAGGATAACCATCCTCATCCTCTGCTATCCTGATACCATCAGGCATCTGCAGGTAGAACTCGAAGGCTATCAGCGTCTCCTCATTATCGAGGCCGATGCTCACCGTGGCAGTCTTACCTGTTTTGACTGTCAGG
>CAMZHP010000094.1 GCA_947306845.1 uncultured Prevotellaceae bacterium | reverse complement strand
GATAGATGCTATAGGTGGGAAGAAGGAGGAGACTGTTTCTTTTTTTTGTTGTAATATTCGGCGGTGGCGGTGAAGAACACGTCGGCGCTGGAATTGAGGGCGGTTTCCACAGAGTCCTGGACAACGCCGATGATAAATCCGATGGCTACAGCCTGCATCGCCGCATCATTGCCGATGCCAAGGAAAGAACATGCCATGGGCACCAGCAGCAACGATCCTCCCGCCACCCCAGAGGCACCACATGCCCCCAATGTAGCGATGATGCCGAGAACAAGTGCCGGTACGAAACCCACCTCCACGCCCATGGTATGAGCGACCGCCAGCGTCATGACAGTAATGGTGACAGCTGCCCCGTTCATATTGATCGTGGCCCCAAGGGGGATGCTTACTGAATAAAAATCCTCATTGATGCCAAGATCTTTACACAAATTCAAATTGATGGGGATGTTGGCGGCCGATGAGCGGGTGAAGAAGGCGTTGATGCCACTCTCCTTCAAACAAGTGAACAATAGAGGGTATGGATTTCGGCGCACCAACAGGAAATTTATCAAAGGATTGGATATGAGAGCGTTTGTCATCATACACCCTACCAGCAAGAGGATGAGATGTCCGTATGTGGTGAAAACCTCCAGCCCGCTCTCCGACACCGATTCAAACACTAATCCCATAATACCAAAGGGCGCAAACTGAATCACCCACCTCACTGTCAGAGAAATGACTTCCGACAAGTCGTGGATGACCTCGATGGTCTTTTCGCTCGCCTTTTTCTTGAGTGCCAAACCGAAAATGATAGCCCAAAACAGGATACCTATATAATTGGCTGTCGATGTGGACATCAACGGATTGGCCACCATATTGGTGACTAAGTTGTTGAACACATCCACCAATGCGCTGGGTGTCTGTTCTGTGGCCACCATTTTCAATTGGATGGTCGCCGGGAACAGGAAGCTGAAAGTCACCGCCAATAATGCAGCGATAAAAGTACTGAGCAGATATAATGTTATCACCGTGCGGAACCTAGGTCCCAATCCGCCACCCGCCTTGGCCACCGACGACATGACAAGAAATGCCACCAGCACAGGAGCAATGGCCTTCAGGGCGCCGACGAAGATATGGCCTAGGATAGCAATAGCCGTCCACTGTGGAGCGACAATTCCCAATATCGCTCCTATGATGAGCCCCAAGAGGATACGAAGCACAAGACTCGTGCTTATCCATTTCTGAAGAAGAGCAGACAGTTTTTTTCCCATATTTGTTGGTTTGCTTGCAAAGATAATGCAAATTGATGAAAAAAGGATGAAAAAGCAAATACATTTGATTTTTACTCGTTTAATCGGATTTTTTATCTAATTTTGCACAATCAATCATAAAAAGCTATCGTGTCTAACAGTGAACCAAAGAATCAGGATCCCAGGAACGAAGTGAATCCCCGGAATCAGGTAAGTGCTTACGCCCGCGTTGACGGAGCGAGGTTAGGTGTGTTGTGGATCTTCAGCTTTGCACTTTTTGTCGGCAATTTCCACTACCCTATCTGCGGAATTCTATGGATGGCGACCATGGTTTATACGCCATTCTATGTTGCCATTCTTACCAAACGTTATGCAGACAATGTATGCGAAGGGAAAATCAGTTACTTCCATGCCTATCTCCATTCCATGCTCACGGTTTTCCATGCCGCTCTGATTCTTGCCATTGTCCAATGGGCATATTTTCAATACCTTGACCATGGCTTTATCATCGAACAATACCTGTCGGCGCTCAATGACAAAGAGTTTGCCGAATCTTTTAGTCGTCTTGGTTATTCCAAGGACCTCATACCCCAATTGAGTGAGCAATTGCGCAAGATGCGCCCGATAGACATTGCTATACAGTTGCTATGGTCAAACATGGTGGCTGGTATCGTAATGAGTTTGACGACCGCCCTTTTTGCGAGCGTCAGCAGACGTATAAAATAACATTGACACATGGAAAAGTTAACAAAGAGTCCCCTTTTGGACATATCAGTTGTCATCCCCCTTTTCAACGAGGAAGAGTCACTCCCAGAGCTCTATTCCTGGATAGAGCGTGTGATGGAAGAGCATGGCTTCAGTTTTGAGGTTCTCTTCATCAATGATGGTTCTACCGATCGTTCCTGGGAAGTGATAGAGGAACTTTCAGCCCGTTCTGAGCATGTCCGTGGCATCAAGTTCCGCCGTAACTATGGCAAAAGCCCAGCCCTTTTCTGCGGATTTAAGGAAGCTGTAGGTGATGTGGTCATCACGATGGATGCCGACCTTCAGGATTCTCCCGATGAGATTCCTGAACTCTACCGCATGATCAAAAGTGATGGCTATGATCTAGTATCAGGCTACAAGCAAAAGCGATATGACCCCCTATCAAAGACCCTGCCGACTAAGTTGTTCAATGCCACGGTTCGTCGCATCAGTGGTATCAGGAATCTCCATGACTTCAACTGTGGTCTGAAAGCCTACCGTCATGAGGTGGTGAAGAACATAGAGGTATATGGCGAGATGCATCGTTTTATCCCCTATCTTGCCAAGAATGCCGGTTTTGACAAGATCGGAGAAAAGGTTGTACACCATCAGGCTCGCAAATATGGCAAATCGAAATTCGGTCTCAACCGTTTTGTTAACGGCTATCTAGACCTGCTGACCCTTTGGTTCCTGAGCAGTTTCGGGCGCAAGCCGATGCATGTTTTCGGCTTTTTGGGCACTATCATGTTCTTCATTGGTTTTGTGGCCGCCATCATCATTGGAGCGAACAAATTAATTGCCCTTGCCCACGGCGTTCCTCAGCGTTTGGTGACCGACTCACCTTATTTTTATATCGCGCTGACAATGATGATTATCGGCACCCAACTATTCCTTGCCGGTTTCGTCGGCGACCTTATCAGCCGTTCATCGAGTACTCGGAATGACTATCAGATAGAGGAGGCCATCCGATGCGGGGAATAGCCATCATCTTCACTATTTTGCTGTTGGTGGCCTGCGACGCTGTCGACTGTCCCCTTAGTTCTGTCAAGGGATGCAAGTATGAACTTGCAGGTGCTGATACGGTGCTTGCCGATACCCTCTCCATTGTGGCCAAGCGAATTGAAAAGAATGACACTACACTACTCAACCGCTTGATCGAGAGGAATGAATTCGTGCTTCCCGTGAGTTACAACCAGCCCTCCGACCAATTGCTTTTCATTTTTACAGACACGCTGAATGTGACCCGCATCGACACCGTAAGGCTTTACAAGACCGACATTGCCCATTTTGAGTCAGTGGACTGCTCGCCCGCTTTTTTCCACAAAATCGATAAGATTGAGTGTACGCACCATGTCATCGACTCCATTGTCATCTCCAAATCCATTATTGACTATGATACGATTAGCAGCCACTTGCAACTATATATCAAGCCTGGCCATTAGTCTGCTGTTGGCACTTCCCATGAGTGCTCAGTCGAGCAAGATCGACTTGACAGCTCTAGAGCCAGACACTACTGCCTGGCTGAATGGATTTGCCATTGGTGTTGACGTTGCCGGTATTATTCAAGGTGCGGTCAGCGATTACGGCCAGGTGGAGGCTCAGCTACGCGTAAATCTACGCGACCGTTATTTCCCGGTACTTGAAGCTGGTTTTGGCAAAGCCACCCACGATGATGAGATCACCGAAATGAGTTATTCCTCGAAAGCTCCCTATTTCCGCATCGGAGCCGACTACAATCTGATGAAAAACAAGCATGACGACTACCGTATTTATGGCGGTGTGCGCTATGCTTTCAGTTATTTCAAGTATGACTTTTCCCATCCCGACATTAAGGATCCCTTCTGGGGTGGCGTTGCCCCATTTGGTGCAGAGGGGGTGAGTTGCCACTGCCATTGGGCTGAGTTCTCCGGAGGAGTGGATGCCAAAATTTGGGGTCCGATTCACCTCGGATGGAGTGTTCGCTATCGCAAGCGCATCGCCCACGACAATGGTGAACATGGCAATGTGTGGTATGTTCCTGGTTTTGGCAGAAGTGGCAGCACCAGAATCGGCTATACCTTCATGATATCGTTGGATATATGAGAGAGGTGAGAGGTGAGTGGTAAGAGGTGAGAGGTGAGAGGTGAGTGATTTGAGGTTTTGTGAACAATATATAGAATCATACATGAAAGGAAACAATAAAAAACTGATTTGGCAGATACCGTTTCTTGTGTTGCTCATCGTGGGCACCGTGCTCATTATCATGCAACAACAGAACATGCCATACAGAACAACCACGGCCCCCATCTTTGGAACGTATTACCATATTACTTACCAGAGCGACAAAGATTTGCAGGCGGAAATCGAAACAGCCCTACAGCAAGTAGATATGTCATTGTCGCCCTTCAATCCCCAGTCCATTATCACCAAGATGAACAACAATGAGGATGCGCAGGCAGACCAGCTATTCAAAGACGTCTTCCGTACCGCACAACAAGTCTCGGAAGTCACAGAAGGTGCTTTTGACATCACCGTGGCTCCCCTTGTCAATCAATGGGGGTTTGGTTTCAAGGAAGGCAGCACACCCGACCAACACATCATCGACAGCCTGCTTCAGTTCGTAGGCTACAAGAAAGTCAGTATGTCGCCCGAAGGACGCATCATCAAAAAAGACCCACGCCTGATGCTAGACTGCAGTGCTGTGGCAAAAGGGTATGCCTGTGATGTGGTGGCAGCTGCCTTAAGGCGTCATGACGTGACCAACTACATGGTAGAGATCGGTGGTGAGATTGTGACCAAGGGCGTCAACGAGAAGCGTCAACCTTGGCGCATTGGTGTCAACCGTCCTACTGATGACCCGACCCAGAGCTCCACTGAGTTGGAAACCATTCTTAATGTGACAGACAAGGCGATGGCGACCAGTGGCAATTATCGTAACTTCTATTACAAAGACGGCAAGAAATATGCACATACCATAGATCCTCAGACAGGCCGTCCTGTTCAGCACAGTCTGCTTTCCGCCACAGTAGTTGCCGATCAGTGTGCCATCGCTGATGCCTATGCCACCGCTTTCATGGTGATGGGCATCGATCGTGCCAAGAAATTGCTTAAGCAGCATCCTGAGCTGATGGTATACTTCATCTACTCCGACGGAAAGGATGACTATCAAGTATGGTTCTCCCCCTCGCTCCGTGACAAGATTGTCGGCGACTGATCCCTATACCCATGGAAAATCGCAACAAGATCATCTATGAGCGTCTTTTGCGCCTGCCCCTTTTCCAAGGAATGAGTCAAGATGGCCTGACAGCTCTTGTGGGGCATACCAAACTTGAGTTTGTCCGTCCCGATGCTGGTGCCATCATATATGCAGAGGGTAAACCCTGTGAAGCCATGACATTCCTCTTGGGAGGTCAGCTTACCCTCATCTCCCATGCCGATGACTACAGTTATCATGTGGAAGAACGCATGCTTGCACCTGCATTGCTGCCCCCCGAATACCTTTTCGGGCTTGCACAAAGCCATCCACACACCTATATTGCTGATTCTTCATGCGAGCTGTTGATGCTCAGCAAACCAGAGGTATTGCAATTGCTTGAGAGCAACAGCATCTTCCGAACCAACCTGCTCAACATCATAGCCACACGCACACAGAGACTTGCCAGGCGTCCATGGCATCCCCATCCTCTGACAATTCGTCAAAAGATTTCCCGTTTTCTGAGTGAACGAAGCCATTATCCGGCTGGTGAAAAGACATTTTGGCTAAAAATGCAACAAATAGCCACAGCAATCGGAGAAAGCCGTCTCAACGTATCCCGAGAGCTTCATTTCATGGAACGCGAAGGCTTTCTCACGCTCAACCGAGGGAAAATAATAGTCAAGGCGTTAGAACGGTTGTTTTGACCATTATCCCCTACTCTGCCCTATCACCTGGCTTTTCCTGTAAACTGAAATAAAATAGAAACACATTGCCAAGGCGATGAGCACGGCCACAATAGCCCATATAAGTGTTGAAGACCCACCACCGCCATTACCCAGTAAATCCATCATGCCATTGGTGGAAGCGTTCACCGTATCGGCTGCGTGCGAGCAGCACGAGCCATTGCCCTGTGAGCAACACGAGTCAGCCATGTTTTCACAGCAGCCATGATGGTTGGCCAAAGTGTCAATAACTTTCTTGGGTCTGATGGTTTCGATTCTTGACTGGATAGTATCCAATTTCACTCTTGGACGACGGTAACTACCTGGAGAAATGATGTCCAGCAATTGTGAGGTGAAAAGTGTCATACTCTATATATTTGATAATGATTGCCTATATTGCCATGTGCAAATATACATGAAAAAATGATACCATGGTGTGATAGACACAAAAAAATAACAACTATTAAGCAAATGGGGATAGGAAGCGGTGGGTAAACAACGGAGATAACCTCCACACCAAATAAAGCCTACGGTTTATTTATCCGTGTGCTTTTGGGTGGAGTAAGAGGTTTCAGAAAGAAGAAAAGAGAAACAACAATGTGACTAAGAGTCCCATGAGGAAGCTGATGGCATTGCATAGAAAACTGTAGACGGCAGCTTTTTGAAGATCTCTGATGAAAAGAAAATACCACAATGTCTCTGCGATAACGATGATACATTCACCCATGATCATTCTGCCCCATCCTGGTTGCATTGTCATCACATAGATATTAAGCGGTATGTTGGTGAGAATATTGACAACCACAGAAGCGAGGAGCACCTTTTTTCTTCGTTCTCTGAGAGCAATAAGCACTGCGAGTTCGATGATGATGGTAGCCAACAAAGTGAGAAGGAGGTTATAGGTCATATGAGGTGAGAGGTGAGAGGTGAGAGATGAGAGGTGAGAAGCGAGAGGTGAGGTGAGAGGCGTGAGATGTGACTTATATCAATGAGAGGAGGAAACCAGGCATGAGAGCTGCCGCCAACAGGCCGAAAGCAAGTCCTTCCTTATCTTTAAGAACCACATTGGCTAGATATAATGTGATGGGCATCGTACAATTGATGAAAAACAATCCAGCAAACAACACAGGCATGCCGAAACTGTTCATGAAAAAACAAGCTACAACCGCCACAAGCATCAGTATCAGCGCATTGACAATTCCCAAGGTGCGTGTTATCCATCCTCCAGCCATCTTTCCCAACATAGAAATGAAGCCGATGAGCAAAACGATAGCTGCCTTTTTCTCAATCCCCGCGACGAACGTCTCTCCTATCAGCGAGCGCCCCATGACAAACGCCATGATGAACATGATGAAGAGCCACACCTCAGCCCGTCTGAATGACCGCTGCGCTTGTTTCGCCCCCGTACACGCTCTCTCTGCAACATTTATGATATCCTGTCTCAGATAAATCACCGCCATGAGGCAAAAGGCCAATAGAAATGCAAAGAGCAGCAGCCATGAGCAAAACACACCTCCCACAGCCAATCCAAAAGCTCCGGAAGACACGAAAACGCCCAAAGCTCGGATGTCATTGTCGGTAGTCATGGCGGTCTGTTTGCCACCCCATACATGGAAAAGCGAATTGCCCAATCCCAGAAGCACAGCAACGCCCCAGAAAGCGACAGGAGCCGTCAGCAAGAGGTTGACGGTGATAGCCGCAGCCAACACTGCCGCAGTAAGCAAAATGGCAGAACAGAGCAACAGCCAATGCCTGTTTCTGATGTAGTCGGCCCACAATCCAGTCAGGGGTTGTGTCAGGAAAGCCATTATATTGTAAATGGCAAATACTTTCACCACCTGCATACCATCTGTAGGAGCCATGAGTAGATAGAGGCAGCACACACATAAACCATCGACCAGGAAGTGCATCCATGCAGACATAGCCGTCATTCCCACCATATTTGAGCGAATGTCATTCATGTTGTATCTAAAAAGGTGAAGAAATTCATGCAAAAATAGGTAAATTATCATAAAAAATCCACGAATTCACATTAATTTTCAATTATTCATTAACTTTGCTTGCTCTAAGGAAAAAGTACAACATGAGACCCACAGATAAAGACTACCAACCCATCGACGAAATGCCAGTTCAAGATGTTCAGCAAGTGGCTGAAGAACGTAAGAATCCGTTTTTTGAACCCTTCGACACACCTCATGGCACCTACCCTTTTGACAAGATTCGCTTGGAGGATTTTGAGCCAGCTTTCATCGAAGGAATCCGTCGCGACAAGGAGCAGATAGACAAGACCATCAATAACCCCTCGAAACCCACATTCGACAACACCATCATCTGCAAGGATGACGATCCTGTATATTATGGTCTTCTCGACCGTGTGTCAACCGTTTTTTTCAATCTTCTCAGTGCTGAGACCACTGATGAGTTGGATGCACTTGCCCAGAAGATTGAACCCCTGCTCACCCAACATCACAACGACGTGATGCTCAATGAGCGTTTGTTCAACCGCATCCGTCAAGTACACCTTCATCACCGCCGCCTCACCCCCGAGGAAAAGCGTCTGCTTGACAACACTTATGAGGGTTTCACCCGGTGTGGCGCTCTCCTCGATGAGGAAGGAAAGACCCGCCTTCGACAACTCAACGAGGAGAGCAGCATGCTCTCCCTGCAGTTCTCGCAAAACCTTCGTAAGGAGCGAAAGGCTTTCACGCTGCACCTGACCGATGAAGCCGACCTTGCCGGACTGCCGGAGCGTGTTCGCGAGGCTGCGGCCCAGGAAGCCAAGGAGCATGGCCTTGATGGTTGGGTATTCACACTGGATGCCCCCAGCATCGGCCCGTTTATGAAATACTCCACCCGCCGTGATTTGCGTCAGCAACTCTACATGGCCAGCAGCACGGTATGTACCCACGACAATCCAGAGAACAATATCGAGATTTGCAAGCGTATTGTAAACGTTCAGCGTGAGCGTGCTCAGTTGCTAGGTTACAAATGTCTTGCCGACTTCGTGCTTCGCCGCCGCATGGCCAGTAACGTCCGTAATGTCTATCGTCTTCTCGACCAACTCATTGATGCCTATAAGCCTACCGCTCTGAAAGAGATATCAGAAGTAGAGCGCCTGGCCCGTAGAAAAGAAGGCCGCCAATATCATTTTGAGCCATGGGACCTTGCTCATTACTCCTATCAGCTTCAGATGGAGAAATACAACATCGACTCTGAGATGCTTCGGCCATACTTTGAGCTGTCTAAAGTGACAGAAGGCATTTTTGGTCTTGCCAATCGCCTTTATGGTATCACCTTCCGCGAGAACAAAGATATCCCCGTCTATCACCCTGATGTGAAAGCCTACGAGGTGTTTGACAAGGATGGCAGCTATCTCGCCGTATTCTACGCAGATTTCCATCCCCGGAAGGGTAAACAGGGCGGAGCTTGGATGACCAATTACCAAGGTCAGTACATCAACAGCAAGGGTGAAAATGTACGTCCCCATGTGAGTGTGGTGATGAATCTGACCAAACCCACGGAAAGCCAACCCTCCCTGCTCAGTCTCGGCGAGGTGGAGACCTTCCTGCACGAGTTCGGCCATTCTCTTCATGGCATGTTTGCCAATACCCGTTTCGAGAGCATGTCTGGCACTAGCGTGTGGTGGGACTTCGTGGAACTCCCCTCCCAGTTCATGGAGAACTATGCTGTGGAGAAAGAATTTCTTAGGACTTTTGCATTCCATTACCAGACAGGAGAGCCCCTGCCCGACGAACTGATCAGCCGCATCCTCAAAAGCCGTAATTTTCAAGTGGCTTATGGCTGTCTTCGGCAGGTGAGCTTCGGCTTGCTAGACATGGCCTATTACACACTGCGTGACGAGTTCAAGGGCGATCTGATAGAGTTTGAGCAAAAAGCGTGGTCAAAGGCCATCGTTTTGCCCCAGAAACCTGGCACTTGCATGACCACCCAGTTCTCCCATATCATGGCTGGCGGTTATGCGTCAGGCTACTATAGCTACAAATGGGCAGAAGTGCTTGAGGCAGATGCCTTCAGTGTGTTCAAGAAAAACGGCATTTTCGACCGCACCACTGCCCAGCGATTCCGTGACTGCATTCTCTCACGTGGCGGCACAGAGCACCCGATGACTCTCTACAAGCAGTTCCGTGGCAGCGAACCCACCATCGACGCCTTGCTCCGCCGCAATGGCATCCGTCGTCCACGCAAAAAAAAGTAAAAACCATGAACAAGGACGAGAAACAGCATCAACTCGACCAGCGTTATCTGCGCATGGCCAGGATTTGGGCAGAGAACAGCTATTGTCAACGCCGCCAAGTAGGTGCATTGGTGGTGAAGGACAAGATGATCATCAGCGATGGTTACAACGGCACTCCGAGTGGTTTTGAGAATGTATGCGAAGATGAGAGCAACGTGACCAAGCCATACGTGCTGCATGCAGAGGCCAACGCCATCACCAAACTTGCCCGTAGCAGCAATAACAGTGAGGGAGCCACTCTATATGTCACCGCCTCTCCTTGCCTGGAGTGTTCAAAACTCATCATCCAGTCGGGCATCCGCCG
>CAMZHP010000093.1 GCA_947306845.1 uncultured Prevotellaceae bacterium | reverse complement strand
CCTCCATCCCTTCAAAATCCACTTTCCTGCGCACTCTCGAGTAGGGTATTTCCACTCTGCGTGGCAATCGCTGGTGGGAAGTCATCCCCTGCTCCAATAAAAAATCGCAACAATAGGGCAGCTGATTAACAGCAGGATAGAAATAGAACACGTCTATCCTCACCCCCTGATATACGAAAGTGTCCTCCCGTCCTAGTCTGCCATCATCTACCTTATGAGAGTAGAGCCATGTAAAGCCTGTGCGCTCAAGAGCATCTACCATTTGTGGCTTAAAATCATCACTCCACATAGCAATGTCTATGTCCAAGTCATGCTTGATAAAGCCATGCTCGCGTATAGCTCCGAGTACGGAGCCAAAGGCAAGTGTGTACTTTACCTCTTGCTCCTCCATGCAGTTGATAAAAAGCATTAGCACTTCACGAGCATTTTTCTGAAATACTTGTTGCTTGCGTGCTATTATTTGCCGTTCATTATATCTGGTGACTGGTCCAAAAATTACTTTTGCCACCCAAAAGAGAACAGGATGGCCAGAGAGAGCCTGTTTGGCTTTGTTGATAATTTTGTCCATGTCAACTATAAGTTTTGCAAATTTGTGCAAAAATACTAAAAAACCAGCATACCGCAAAATTTGAAGTAACAAATTGCAAACGGATGGTTACTATGAAAACCTTTTCCAAAATCTGAATCTTTCTGGTATGACTGTGAGCGTGTAAGTATAAGCCTCTGGTTTGAAAACCAACGACCAGCCTATATAAATAAAAAGGAACACGAACAATTTGATGACACCCTCCACATACATGTTAAGACTGAACATACATTCACACCCGTAACTGGCTGCCAAAGCCAAAAATGAAACAAGAGTCACGGGCATCAAATCTTTCAGTTGGCTGTACCATGTATATCCAATATATTTTGAGACCAGACCAATATTGACTGCATAGCAGAAATAGTTGTATAGGACAACACCCACAAGAAACCCTTTCATCCCATAGAGGACAAGTCCGATGATCATTAGGCTTGCTCCAAACACTCTCTTAATCAAAATCCATGAAAACATTTCTTTGCTCTTACCGATGGCTGCTATGCTCTGTGTGTTGATTGCCTGCAGACAAGATGATATACCTACAAGACAAAGCACTTGAAAATAGATGACGCTAGGCAACCACCGCTCAGAATAAAGCAACACGAAAATTGGTTTGCCCAAAGACATGAGGAGCAACATGAATGGGAATGTTAAATATGAGATGGTCATCGTCAGACGTCGTATAATGTTGCCCAATACCACTTTGTCATCCTGAGCCTCAGCATAAAGAGGAAATGACACGCTCGTAATCACACCACTAATGGAATAGGAAGCCATCTGTTCTGCTCCTGATGCCTTGGAATAATAGCCCAAAGTGGAAGCGTTGAACAATTTTCCGATCAATAATCCCTGTAATTCCTTTCCAAAAGTATTGACTATATTGCTCAACAGGATATACGCACCGAAACTGAACAATTCACGAAAGCTTTTCCATGAGAAGACCAACAACGGTCTCCAACCCACATAAAACCAAAACACCAAAGCAGGTATGGCGGCGGAAAGCAAATTCTGGGTTACCAAAGACCATACACCGAAGCCATTATATGCCATTATGATGGTTACCATCAGTGACAAAAACGAGGTAATAATACTTACCTTTGAGAGGATTTTGAACTTGAGTTTCTTTCTAAGTTGGTTTCTCTGAACGAGGTTGAAACCATTGATGATGAGCACAAGTGCTTGCACCCTGAGCACCGGGCACAACAATGGTATTCCATAAAATGCGGAAATAGTTGGAGCAGAGAAAAACAAAATGACATACATGACAACTGCCATGCCCATATTCCAAAAGAATATGGTGGAATAGTCTGTCTGTGTGGGATTTTTCTTTTGTATAAGGGCAGTTGCAAAACCCGCCCCAATGAAAGTGGATGCAAGAGACATGAAAATGGCAAGCAGTCCTACGCATCCATAATCATGTGGAGTAAGCAGACGAGCCAGAATGATGCCCGCCACAAAAGTGATGCCTGTCGTCGAGTATTTGCTCAACGCTGTCCACACCATGCCTGCAGCAGCTTTCTGCTTCAGATTCTTTTCCCTCATCCTATTTCAACTATGAGCATTCTTTTGTCAATTCTGCAAAGGTATGAAATAGCATCCACACTCACAAACTTCTTCTTTTTTTTTTGTCACCAGGCAAGCAATCCTTTCTTTCAATGGACTGAAGATTTTGGGAAAGGAGGAAAAATCCTTGATATGGATAGGGAAATCCCTCTCCATGATAGGGAAAAACATTTGCAAAGAAGGAGAAACCTATCTATTTTTGCAAAGAATCCCTAAAAATCCCAAACGAAATGAAACAACGATGTCTTATGGCGGCAATTTTGCTATTCCTAGTGGCAGCAACAGGAATGGCGCAGGATAACAACGAGGCCGCCGCGCAGCTCACTGCCCTCCAAACAAACTTTGAACAGTTTGCCCTAAAGAATCCCCAAGAACGTGTTTACCTCCACTTCGACAACACTTCTTATTACAAAGGTGAGCACATCTGGTACAAAGCATATGTTGTTGAAGGTTCTACCCTACAGCCCACCAATCTCAGCCGCATCCTCTATGTAGAACTTGTCAACCCCATCGGACTTCCCGTGGAGACACAGAAACTGGTTGTCAATAATGGTCAGGCCAGCGGTTCATTCCTGCTGAAAGACACCCTCAACGCAGGTTTCTATGAAGTACGCGCCTACACCTCTTGGATGCTCAATTTCTGTCCTGGCAACGGACACGGATGGAGCAGGATGAAAGATATTCTCAAAAAAGACTTCTATGCGGAGCGTGTCCAGCATTATCTTCGCGGCAATGCAGGTATCTTCAGCCGTGTGTTTCCTGTCTTTGATGCCGTGGAGAAAGGCCAATACACACAAAAACGGATGCCGCGGCTGCCAAAAGTCACCTCATCCCTCATCGATGACTCCAAGGACAAGTTGAAAATCGACTTCTATCCTGAGGGTGGCAACCTCGTGAGTGGTATCCCTACCCGCGTTGCATTTCAAGCACACTCAACAGAGGGGCGCACTCTCAACATTGAGGGCAAACTTCTACGTAAGGGTAAGGAAATCGGCACCTTCAAAACCGACTATGGCGGCAGAGGTGTGTTCTCGGTCACTTGTGACGAGGAAGATGAAGCAGAAGAAGAACTCGTTCGAGGCCTAAAACTCTCCGTCAACTACGAGGGGAAAGACTACACCTTTCACCTGCCCAAGTCACACCGCCGCGGCTATGTTCTCAACGTTTTCTCCTCTGGCGACATACTAAGCACCCACATCGCACGCAACGCCAAGACCCCAGCAGAACAAATCGGGTTGAGCATCACCTCCCGTGGCAACACGCTCCACAGTCAAGTCATTGACCTACGCAAGGTGGAACAAGCCCGGCTCAATTTCAGCAAGAAAGACCTAATGACCGGCGTCAATATTTTTACTTTATATAACAAGGAAGGCAAAGTCATCGCCCAACGTGAAGTATTTGTCAACAACCACGACATAGAGGGCACACGTCTGAAAGTGCTGATGCCAGAAACCGGCATCGACATGCAACCATACAAACCAGTGACCGTTGATTGCCAATTGGTGGACAAGGACGGTCAACCTGTCAAGAACCGCAGCAAGATGTCGATAGCCATTACCGACGGAGAATATCGTGACGGCACTTTTGCTGACGACAACATGCTAACCTACCTGTTGCTCTCGAGCGAGGTGAAAGGATTTATCCCCCATCCTGAATACTATTTTGAAAAAGACGATGCCGAACACCGTGCCGCCCTTGATCAGTTGCTCATGGTGCAAGGATGGACCCGCTACGATTTTGAGCGGATGATGAACCCTGAACCTTGGGAACCGCTGATGGTTATCGAGCGGGGGCTGAATTTCCGCGGCAGGCTAGTTGACGACAAAGGCCATTACAATGGTTATGACTTCTGGAAACAAATCAAGCGACCCTTGTGGATTTACAATGAGATGCGAACACCTTACAACGGCATCTCACAAGCCGAAATCAAGACTGACTCCTTAGGTTTCTTCATGTTCAACATCAACCCTTTCTACGGCACAAGTTACCTGACACTGATGGTCAATGAGGAGAGCGCTGAGGAGAAAGGGCACTTCAAGGCTGGCCTTGGCGGTCACCTTTTCCGAAAATATAAGAAAAGCCATCCCCTTTACCTCATTGACAAGCACATCATCCCGCTGAATCCTTATTCCCCAGTCGCCCGCAACTTCGACTATTACGAAACAAAGGGACTTGACCAGGCCAATGTCCCCAACACTTTCAAGCAGTATATGGCAAAAAACACTGCACCAAATGAGGTAGTTTATTATAACCGCAAAGACAATGCGTGGAACATCCAAAACATCCAGGTGAAAGGACATCGCAGATGGAGCGAAACAAAGGATGCCCGTCCGGTAGCTGTCATAGATGTCCGCGAACTGATGACTTACCTATCGAACATTTTCGGTTCCATCAATGATTTCCACTTTCTCTACGGTTATGGAGACGCCTTTAAACTTGTTGGCAATGACATGGCAAAAGGCGGATGGTGGAATCCCGGAGCTGAGCGTGACGACAGTTACCAAAACAATTTTGGCGACAGTGTCTTTTTTGCCAACACGAGTGATCGTGGTGATTTGGCAGGACCAATGGTCGACCCCACCGCGTCTTCAGCGGTAGGAAAAGTCAACTCCAAAAGAATCTACAATCGTCTGATGACCCACAAAGACCATCGTTTCGACATGGCCTACGGCTCGTTTTACAATTATATGAAACTGTTGCTGGTGCTTGGCCTAGACGGAATGAACCATACCATGGTCGATAACTCAGACCTTGGCCCCTACACCGCCTACAGGATGGTTTATGGCCAAGAGGAGAACCTGCCCATGGATATGAGTTTTTTCCCCCCAGACATCAATTTCAGCAAACTTTGCTTGTATGCCGACACCGACGACCGATCACTTATCCATCAGGAAAGCCGCTATTTAGGACTTCTCAACCCATTCAACCCAGAAGGCATGAACAGCAGTTCTCACCCGCTCACCTCCATCATTGTGTTTAAGACTGACCCCCTATACCCTGCCGGTCATCCAGAACAAGACCTTTATGGATTCCGCATTAACTTCCAGGGACTGAGCGAACCCGATGAATTCTATCGTGTAGACTACAGCCGAGAGCCGCTGCCAGAGGGAGGCGATTACCGCCGCACCTTGTATTGGAATCCTTATCTGACCACCGACAGTGAAGGTTTCGCACGTGTGACATTCTACAACAATGGTTTTTCCAAGTCAATAGCCGTCTCTGCCGAAGGCATGGACAAAGGTGGTTTCATCGTCAGCGAGTAATGAGAAACAAGAGTAAAGCAATTTGGTCGTCACCAATGATGATCATGCTGATGCTGGTGCTGTTTTCATTGACAGCATCGGCACAGCATCGTATCGTGGCACGGGTGGCTGATGCCAAGACAGACGAGGCACTTCCTTACGCCTCAGTATACATCGACAACCGACACAGCACCATCACCAATGTGGAAGGTGACTTCGTCATCGACACCGACTCTGCCGCTGTACTCCGCATCTCCTATGTAGGTTACAAAACACTGCACATTCCCGCCGTAAAAGTGGGGAAGAAAGTCCGATTGGAGCCTGATGGGAAAGTTCTTGATGAGGTTGTGGTGATGGGCAGCGAGAATATCGTCAAAAAGGTAATGAAGAAAATCAAGAAAGACTATAGTAAGCATAAAAAGCAGAGCAACAATCTTTTCTACCGTGAGATGACTTACACGGGCAGCCAATGCACCGATTTCATCGAGTGTTTCTTCCAGGGACGCACAGCTGCCCAACTGCGCAACCTTTCTTTGGTGACAGGACGTTATTTTGCCATCGCCAGTTCACAGAACTCCGTTCCTATCAATTTTCACTCCCTCGCCCAAGTGCCGGTGCTCAACACCTCCCTATATACCCATGACCAGGTAGCCCCGCTCCATCAGGAATTCAAGAAACTGTATATGGTGGATTGCCAGACCCTCATCGACGGCGACGAGAAGACCTATGTACTAACCATGATGGTCCGCAACAGCAATCTATGGAGTGTGGAGGGCAAGTTGTATGTCGACGGCAACACCTATGAACTGCTCAAATTTGAGGGTATAGGATTGAATGAGCGTGTGAAGCGCGTGGTGCAGGGGCGTGTCCATATCCTGCCTGTCGACTACTCCTTTGTCGTTCATTATCAACACGACAATGGTTATACCGAGGTGCAAAGTGTTCATTTCAACATTCGCTACCGACAGGGTGGAAAACAATTTGAGACAAATGGCCTGATGTTCAATGCTGGTCAACAAACGGTCAAAGGCATCTCAAAAGTGGAGTTTGAGGACAATCTCATCAAGAAAATCAAGGAATTGGGCTACAACCGTGAGCTTTGGAACGACATCGAGATAGTGAAACGCACACCGATGGAAGAAGAAGCCATCCAATTGCTCGGACGCGAGGACTTATACGGGGTCTATTGACCTCATCTATTCCGCATATTGGAAGGAAACTCTCATTCCGACATTGGCAATGCCGCTGATACTTTTGTTTTTCATGTTATGCCTTATCCGTAGGGAGATAGAATCGCCCTGCTGTAGCTTGACACTCCTGAACGAAGAAGTGTATTGCCGGAGATTGACCCCACGTCCCAAAGGTTGTCCCTGCTGGCTGTAGATATCGATGCTTACAGTATCACTTTTAAAGATACTGGTCTCTTGCACCTTGGTATGAACGATGCTTTGGTCTATAACCAGACTGACCGACCTGTAAGGGAACGAAGCATCCGCCCTTATTCCCACCTCCTCCACATAATATCCTTCTTTCGATACTGGAGGTATATTGTACTCGAACACCTCGGCACGATCCCATCCGTCGAGGTCTGTTGGGTCATAATGATAATATGCAGTATCTGAATAGCAAGCCATGCACATGGCCGTCGCAAGTACAGCGACGGCCATGTGCATAATATAGTGACGGGTCTGCCTATCCATTCTGTTGATTGTCTGATTTTTTATCGACCTGCCGGGATGGCTGCGGTTCAGTTCCCTTAGGAACCCGCTGCTTTTTCGGGTTGCTGCGTCGGTTAGTTTGCGTATTTTCATCCTGACGCTCAGCAGGGGTCTTGTCCAAAGGCTTTTTCTCCTGTTCTGGTCTTGCCTTTTTCTTTTTCTTTTTCTTCTTGCTCTTGTCGAAGCGTGAGATGTCATCATCCAAGAGGTCCTTGGGTTTGCCGTCATCCTTCACATATCCCTCCTCCTGCAGTGACAGCGGTTTCTCACCCGCCTTGTTGAGTTCGAGAATCTCCCTGGCCCGCTCAGCAGTAATTGTTTCGATATTGGCAGGCACCTTCTTGTCTGTGGAATAAGAGACGAGTCCGGCGAGGATGTCCGCCTTGAAATAATAGTAATCTGCATCCTGCGTCTGCAAGATGGCATCCCTAGGAGGCAGCTTTCGGGAGGCCTCCATATAGTCATCCACCTCATAATTGAGACAACATTTGAGCTTTGCACACATGCCGGCCAGTTTCTGAGGGTTAAGTGAAATATCCTGGAATCGGGCAGCATTGGTGCTCACGCTGATGAAGTTTTTCATCCAAGTGGCACAGCAGAGTTCGCGTCCACAGGGACCCGTTCCACCGATACGCCCAGCCTCCTGACGTGCACCTATCTGCTTCATCTCGATGCGCACATGGAACGTCTCGGCCAGCACTTTGATGAGCTGTCGGAAGTCCACTCGCTCGTCGGCAATATAATAGAAGATGGCTTTATTGCCATCGCCTTGGTATTCCACGTCACCGATTTTCATGTCGAGTCCGAGGTCTTTGGCGATTTGCCTGCTCTGTATCATCGTACCGTGCTCCCTGCTCTTGGCTTCCTCGTATTTCTCCAAGTCAACGGGTTTGGCGAGTCTGTATATACGTCTGATGTCGTCGGCCGACTTCAGATTGGCCTTCTTGACCTGAAGTTTCACCAACTGTCCGGTGAGGGTGACCACCCCGATGTCGTGTCCGGGATTGGCCTCCACCGCCACAATGTCGCCCTTACGCAAGTCGAGATTGTTCACATTATGGTAGTAGCCCTTGCGGGTATGTTTGAACTGCACCTCCACGAGGTCGGTGCTCTCAGCATTGCCTGGTACATCAGCAAGCCAGTCATAGGTGTTGAGCTGCTTGTCCTGCCTCCCCACACCACGCCGGCATAATCCGCGGCCACAGCCTGTGCTTATCTTGTAAGATAGATTCTTATAGTCCATTGTTTGATATAATATATATTATTCTCCGTGTCATACACGGTCTATTGTGTTTGTTTTCTCAGCAATACGGTGGTCTGTAGCGAGACATCGAAGAATACCATCCTAGCATTGGCATTTCTTCCGATGTCGGTGATGGCCTTGGAAAAGAGATCGGACAACAGGATGACATTGGCCTCATTGACGTATGGTGCGAAGCGTTTGACGAAGTTTTCCTCCTCCACGGTCATATAAGAAAGTTCGGCGATGTGAAAGTTGTACATGAAACTTTCCCTGACCATTCTAAGGAAATAAGTGAGCATCCGTCGCTGCTTCTCACGCCCGTATTTCGTCACATTGGTGGTCCACTGAACCATACCATCCACTTTCCTGGTGAATGACATTCTGGTCATCATCTTGAAGTCTTCCAAAAAGTCTTTGTTCTCACTGCCTGCATCGAGGGCATCGAGGGCCTTGAGCCAATTGCCCTCCGCGATTCTCGCGATGCGGTGTGCGGCCTCTGCGTCTATGCCCCTTTTATGTATCAGAGCCTCCTCGATTTTCTCTGTCTCAATGCGTTGCATAACAAACAGTTGCGTGCGACTTCTGATGGTCTCGAGCAATGCAGCAGAATTCTCGCTCACCAACAGGAAAACAGTCTGTGAGGGTGGTTCCTCGATGAGTTTGAGCAACTTATTGGCCGTGGCCTCATTCATTCGTTCCGCCATCCAAATAATGGCCACCTTGTATCCTCCCTGGCTTGATCTGAGCGAGAGTTTGTGTGTCAGTTCATCCGCCTCTCTCACCGTCATGATAGCCTGCTGCGACTCTGTCCGCATGGCTTCCAGCCACTGCTCTATAGTGAAATAAGGACCGTCGGCCAGCAATTCGCGCCATTCTCGGATGTAATCATCGCTGATAGGTTTGTAATCGGAAGTAGAGTTCTTTGGCTTAATCACCGGAAAGGTGAAATGAAGGTCGGGGTGCGCCCATTTGCGCAGCATAGCGCACTGGGGACATGCGCCGCAACTGTCACCATCGTGCTTATTGGCACACAGCAGATAGGAGGCGAATGCCATCGCCATCGCCATCTTGCCGCATCCCATGGGACCGGTGAAGAGCATAGCATGTGGCACACGCTGTTCTTCCACCAACGTGATGAGCCTCTGTTTGGCCTCTTCCTGTCCGATTACCTCCTCAAATGTCATTTTTGGGCGAAAGTCCTGATTGAAACGCAAAAGTACGAAAAAAGTTTGAATATCTCAGACAAGATAGCTGGCATTTTCTAATTTTCCAAATCATTTCACAAGAAACTACATCAGCCGCCCAGCCACTTCATGTACAGAGTCCACAGCCGAGACGGTATAGAAATGGATGGTCCTCACCCCATGGGCATAGAGATCACGACATTGCTCCGTAGTCCATTCAACACCCAGTTGCCGTACCTGCTCATCGTCCTTGCATTTGATCATCTCAGAAGCCAGCATATCGGGCAGGTCGCAATGGAAGGTCTTGGGCACCATGGTCAGCTGAGACTTCTTTGCGAGCGGTTTGATGCCAGGGATAATGGGGATGGTGATGCCCATTTGCCGGGCACGATCCACAAAATCATAGTATTTCTGGTTGTCGAAAAACATCTGAGTGACCGCATATTGCGCTCCCAAGTCCTGCTTGGTCTTCAAATGTGCCATGTCCTGCTCCAAGTTGGGTGCTTCCTCATGTTTCTCTGGATAGCATGCCACACCGAATGAGAATGGGTGTCCAGGGTGCTTGATGGGTGTGCCGTCTGAAAAGAAGCCTTCATTAAAGCGGTTGACCTGTGCAATGAGGTTGGTGGTGTGGGCATGTCCCCCTGGCGTGGGAGTGAATATCTTGTCATCGGCAGCCTTGTCGCCACGCAGCAGGAGAAGGTTGGAGATGCCTAGAAACTGCAGGTCGAGCAGTTCGTATTCTATGTTCTCGACGGTGGTGCCGCTGCAGATAACATGCGGGATAACAGGGATACCAAACCGCTGTTTGATGGCGGCGGCGATGGCGATAGTGCCAGGGCGACGACGGACGCGGTGGCGCTCCAGCAGTCCGTTGGGCAGCTCCGTATAAACATACTCACTATGGTGGGTAGTAATGTTGATATAGGAAGGTCCAAACTCACTAAGTTTCTCTATGGTATGGAACAATGCGTCGGTGCCATTTCCCTTCAAAGGGGGCAGCACCTCAAAAGAGAAATGCTTCTCCCCATCGTTCAACTTCAGAATTCC
>CAMZHP010000092.1 GCA_947306845.1 uncultured Prevotellaceae bacterium | reverse complement strand
AACGCTCACGACCTGAAACTCAAACTGCCCGTGAAAGTGAAGAGCGGCGTGCACCTGCTGTCCACGTCGAACGAGTCCCTTTGCCAGGAATCCCCCATCACCATCGAAGAACCAGTTCAGGAACTGACCGTCAGTTTGCCCGCGCGCAGCCTCAATACTTATATCTTCATGATAGAGAAAGAAGAGACCTCCATCCTTGAACTGAAATCAGAGGACAGTCAATCATCTCACACTGAATACTTTGACCTGCAAGGACGCCGCATGACAGTGCCCCGCGGCATGTATATCGAGAAGCGCAGTGACGGCTCCTCCAGAAAGGTTTTCCTCGGCAGATAAGATCAAGAAGCGCTGCCTATCCTGCATATCCAAGAATAAAGCGGCCCTCCATGGTGGAGAGCCGCTTTTTATGGTTGCATGACGACAGCAAAGCCTACTTTTTCTTCAGACGAACCGCATCAAGGAAGTTCACCATTTTCTGCAAGTTCTCAGCGGAATACATGCCCATGCCGTGACCGCCCTCCGGCACGAAGGTGGCCTCTGTCCTCACACCGGCTGCCTTCAGCAGTTCATAGAATTTTTTGCCCTGGCAGCAAGGCACCACATTGTCTTTCTCACCGTGGAAGATGATGATGGGCACATCCTTCTTGTCCACATAGTTGGTAGCGCTCAATCCGAGATACTTGTCAGGGTCATCAGCCAGTTTGGTTCCACCCAACAAAACATCCTCCGGACTGGAAGCACCAAAAGCCATGTGGTCGCCACAATCCATGGCGGTGAGGTCAACAGGTCCCGACCAGTCGCAGGCAGCGTTGACTAGGCTCTTTTTCTTGGTATATTTGCCCACAGAGCCTTCGATATCAACACTTTCCTTGCCCACCTTAGCCACTTTCACACCATTGGTAGTGCCGCAAACGGAAGAGAGGTGGCCACCTGAAGAGAAGCCAGATGTGGCGATAAAAGAGGTATCGAACTTATATTTCTTTGCCTCACCCCGAATGAAACGGATGACAGCCTTGATGTCGTTGATCTGAGCCGGCCATTTGGCATCGCCACTGGAACGGTGGTTGGGACACACCACGGCATAGCCTGCATTAAGCAAAGCCGCCACGATGGTACCCAGGTCGGCAGCCCCCTTGCTATTGTTGGAGAACCAAGCACTTCCGTAGATGTGCACCACCACCGGATAGGAAGCTTTTACCTGTTTGGGGAGATAGATGTCGCAAGTGTGATAAGCCTTGTCATCACCTGCATAGTTCACGTCCTTCCATTCCTGGGACGTCTCCAATTTTGCCTGTTGCTGGAAGCCACCAAAGCCTCCAAAACCGCCACCTGGCTGTGCCATCATGGCTGAAGCACTCATCAATGCTGTTGCAAGTGCCAATGATTTCAAATAGCTGTTCATAAGTTTTTTGTTAGAATAAAGTGATTATATTATTATCAAATGAATATCAACGTTAAGTCCAAAATTTTGCTTCCGTGCGGCAAAGATAGCAAATGATTGCAGAACAGCCAAAGATGTGTCCGAAAAATGGCCAAAATCGGCAGTCATCAACAAGTTTTTTTCAGTTTTTGTCAATTCTTTGGGGTATTCTTATTTTTTTTTCTTACTTTCGCAAGTTAAAAGAACAAATATCAATCATATGGCTGTAAAGATACTCAGTGTTGATGACGAGCTTGACCTCGAACTGTTGTTGACACAATATTTCAGAAGGAAGATCAGAAAAGGAGAATACGAGTTCCGTTTTGCTCACAATGGATTGGAGGCACTCACGATGCTGCTCAAGGAAAAGGACTTTGACATCATCCTGAGCGACATCAACATGCCCGAAATGGATGGCCTGTCGCTGCTGACCAAGATCAATGAGATGCGCAATCCTGCACTGAAGTGCATCATGGTGTCAGCATACGGCGACATGGGCAACATCCGCCAGGCGATGAACAACGGCGCCTTCGACTTTGCGACGAAGCCCATCGACCTCGATGACCTCAGCCTGACCATCGAGAAAGCCATCGAGCAAATCACTTATATCAAGAAGATGCAGCAGGAGCACAACCAGTTGGAGTCCATCAAGGGCGACCTCGCCGTAGCGAGGGAGATTCAGCAGGCCATCCTGCCTCGTATATTCCCACCCTTCCCCGAAAACAGCCATCAACTTGATATCGCAGCATCGATGAATGCAGCCAAGGACGTAGGCGGAGATTTCTACGATTTCTTCCGGATTGACGCCGACCGTATCGGATTCGTCATCGCCGATGTGAGCGGAAAGGGAGTCCCGGCAGCCATTTTCATGGCCGTCAGCCGCACGCTCATCCGCGCCACAGGTCTCAGGGGTGTCAAGCCCTCGGAATGTATGTCCTACTCCAACAATCTCTTGTCGGAAGAATCCGTCAGCAGTATGTTCGTCACCGTATTTTATGGCATCTACAACATCCGAACCGGTGAGGTGACCTATACCAATGCCGGGCACAACCCACCCTACGTAATCAAGGCCGGCGGAAGTGTCAAAAAATTTCCTTACAGCCAAAACATCATCGCAGGAATCGTCAAAGACTATCCTTTCACAGAAGAAACCCTCCAATTGGAACCCGGCGACACGCTCCTGCTCTATACCGACGGAGTGACAGAAGCCATCAACACTAAGGAAGAGGAGTATGGTGAAGAAAGACTGGAATCACTGCTGAGAAACGCCTCAAAGACCAATTGTCAGCAGGTGATTGACATGGTGAAAGCCGACGTGAAAGCCTTTGAAGGAGATGCGGAACAAAGCGACGACATCACGTTGCTTGCCCTCAAACGACTCTAATCACCCCACTGTGTGAATAGGAAGCAGATCATAACGGCATGCGCAGGTCTTCTGCTGGCAGGAGCAGCCGCCGCAGGTTTCCTCGGTTGGCTTTCTGAGCGCAAGAAGGTGAATGACCTTCAAGCTCAGATTGTCGAACTGAAGAAACAGGAGATGCGGTCGGCGGTGGACAGGAGCGTCAGCGCCCAAATGGAGGATATCGCCAACGAGCAGAGGGAAATCTCTGACGAAAAGCGTGAGGAAGCCCTCCGTCAGACAAGGGTAGCCAATGAGATGCGTTTACGGTCTGAACAAGAACGTCTGAACGCCCTTGAGGCAAAACAGAACGCCATTGCCTCAGAGAAAAAGGCGGTGGAAGCCTCGACGGTGGCAGAGAAGCAGCGACAGTTTGCTGAGCAACAGCAGAAAGTCGCAGAGCAACAGCAGCAGTTGGCTGAACACCAGCGCATACAGGCAGAGTTCTCGAAGCGCAAGGCCGACACGCTGAGTTACATCGCTCTAGGGCGCTCCCTGGGCTCCATCTCCACCATCCAAGCCCAGGCCGGCAACGAAGACATCGCCAACCAGTTGAGTTATGCCTCCTATCTCTACACCTCCCGATATAGAGGAGACATCTACTATCCCGCTGTCTTCCAGTCACTCATGCGGTCGAGCCAGAGCAAGGTTTCCTGGTCGGAGCACCTGGGGGCAGTGATGAATATAGAGCATTATCCTGGAATGGACAACGGGCTCGTCTCTGTCAGCAACTATGGTGAAATCCTTCTGAGCGAGAGAAGAGGCAACCGGCTGAAGACAACCATCCTTTACAACAACAGCAAGTATGATTTCCGCGATGTGCTGGTGGACCGTAATTCAGGAAACATCTATGCTGTCAGCCGCACAGGCCATCTCGTCATCATCCTGAAAGACCTGAAGACCGTCCATACCATCGTGCTCGACAAGATAGAACATCCCATGCGGTTGCACGACATCAGTGAGAACAATCTGCTCGTTATCGGAGAACAAGCGTTTGGTCTGATAGACCTGAAGCGCATGATTCTCAGAAGCACCAAGCAACTTCCGTTCCGTATTATCTTGGGGTCGCGCAAGGAAGGCTTGCCGCTGATTTTTGACAACAAAGGCATGATGCACCTGGTGAGAGGTATCGAGAACTATGACTCCAAGAAAGTGCCTGTGGAAGGAACCGTGACAGCCTACTGCGAGTCGAAGAACACCGGTATCGAAGCCTACGGCATGAGCGACGGCACCATCTGGATCACAGACAAAAAGGGAAATAAGCAGAAACTCATAGGGCATCTCTCACGCATCTCAAAGATGAAGCTGAATGGCCGACGGCTTTTCTCTGCCAGTTATGACGGCAGCGTGAACCTGTGGGTGGCCGACAATGAGAAGGTGGAGCCGATGACACTGGTTGAAACCGGTAATTGGATCATGCATTTCACCTTCGACGCATCTAAAAATTCTTTCTGGTTGGGTGATGCGAAAGGCAACCTGACCGCGGTCAACATCTCCGTTCCGCTCATGGTGGAAACCATCAGGAAAAAACTGAAGCGCAATCTAACCCAAGAGGAATGGAACTATTTCATCGGACAGGACGTACCTTATGAGAAGTTCATCGGCAGCCAAGGAAAGGAGGCAAACCGATGAGAAGACTGCTGACAACCCTGGCAATTCTGTGCTTCACAGCCTTGGCTCATGGTCAGGGCATCCCTTTCATCCACAATTTCACGGCCAATGATTATCATGCCAACAACACCAATTTCGACATCGAGACCGACAAGATGGGCAATGTGTTTGTGGCCAATTTTGAGGGACTGCTCTACTATGACCAAGCGAGATGGCGCATCATCCGTGCTCCAGGAATCACACGTATCACCGTTGTCTACCGGGCAGCAGACAACACCATCTGGGTGGGTGGCTACAACTACTTTGGCAAAGTGGTGTGGAAAGCCAACGGTGATATAGGTTTGCGCAGAATCGGCTCCTCAGACCTGTTCCGTGGGGAGGTGAGTGAGATTTATGAGAAGGATGGCATACTCCATTTCATCAACAGCAATGGCACCATCTATCAGGTCAAAGACGACAAGGTAAGCATCAAGAAGAAGGTGGGCGAGGAATCGCTCAAGATGGGCATGCTTGACGTGGTGAATGTGGATGCGCTGGAAAAGGGCGAAGCCGACTTGGTCAAGAATGACACTGTCCAGGTCATCCCTCTTGGCAGTGGCATGAAGGCATTCTTGATGAAAAACGAAGGCCTCCTCATCACTGATGACAACAACCACAAACTCTATACCATCACCGATGCCAACGGTCTCTGCACCAACAATGTATCGTATGCTGCCTATGATGGACGTGGACATCTCTGGGGAGCCACAGGCAAGGGAATCTTCGTCATCCAGATACCAGCAGTCATCTCCCGTTTCACCCCTCATGAAGGACTTATGGGCACCGTCCTCTCCATTGAGTCCATCAACGGCAATATCTTTGCCGGAACCGACGATGGTCTTTTCCGTCAGGACGGTTATCGCTTTGTGAAAGTGTCGGAAGTGGCACATGCCTGTTGGGAATTGAAAAAGAGCGGCAACGGACTGCTGGCAGCCACCGCCGATGGTGTTTTCCGCATCTACCCTGATGGAAAAGTCCACCGCCTGACAAGTACCAACGCCTTGGCCCTGCTTGAGGACGGTACGCAGATATACAGCGGTGAGACCAATGGCATCTATCTGATGCAGGCCAACGGACAGAACCGGAAGAAAGTCTGCAACATGGATAATGTCAAGAAAATCGTAAAAGACAAGGACGGAACCATCTGGGCACAGAACCTTTACGGAACAGTGTGGTAAAGGAAGGCAGACAGCAACACGTTCCTGCGTTACAAAAAAAATGCAGAGACCATGCAGACGATTGTGATGACCGACGGACGGGCCACCATCGTCAGTGCCGAGTCTACGGAACCCTTCCCCTACCCCCTTGTGTCATATCTCGACGACAATGGTGTCACCTGGCTGACAGACAATGAAGGAAAGAAAATTTACAGATGGAAAGGCGGGAAAAAATTGAGCGACATGGACCGGTTGCTGTTCCCTCTCCATGGAATCAGCATCAACACCATCTACACCCGGAAGGATGAGATATGGCTGGGAAATGACAACGGTCTGATCATCATCAACTCACAGGTGGAAGACCCGACTCTGAACACACCTCCCAAACTCTATATCCGCAGCGTCACGTTGAGCAATGACAGCATCCTTTGGGGAGGTTTCGGAAACATGCCCCAGACACTTCCCGCCCTCAACCATAACGAGAACAACCTGTCCTTCACCTTCTCACTCGACTGTCCTTCCGTAGACGGAGAGGCGATGTACCGCTATCGGTTAAACAATGACAACTGGAGCAGTTGGAGCCCCAGTACCACAGCGACGTTTGGCAACCTGTCCTCCGGCAAATACACCTTCTCCGTGCAGGCACGCGACCTGCTGAACCGCATTTCCAACGTCGCAAGTATCGAATTCCAAATCAAGACCCCATTTTATTACAGGTGGTACATGAACCTACTTTACCTGCTGATAGTGGGCGCTCTGGTCTATGTCCTCTCCCAACTGCGCCTGCGAAGGCTGCAGAGAGAGAAAGACAAACTGGAGAAAATCGTGCAGGAACGGACGGCAGAGGTTGTGAGACTGGAGAAGATGGCCACGGCCGGCAAACTGACCCAGGGACTCATCGACCGAATTCTCAATCCGCTGAACTACATCATCAACTTCTCCAAATTGTCAGAAGGTCTTGTAAAAGATGCCAGGGCCAATGTGGAGGATGAGAAGGAACACATGGAAGAAGAGAACTATGAGGACACGATGGACGTGCTCGACATGCTGTCGGGCAACCTGCAGAAAGTGGGTGAACACGGACAGAACACCACGAGGACGCTGAAAGCCATGGAAGAGATGCTGAAAGACCGGTCGGGCGGCATGACCACCATGGACCTCATGGCCGTCGTCCGTCAGGACAAGATGATACTGCAAGAGTATTTCAAGCATGAGATAGAACAATACGGCATCCAGACCATTTATGACAATACCGATGGCCAAATACAGATCAACGGCAATGCCGACCAACTGAGCCAGACCATTATGAGTCTGCTGGGCAATGCTGTGTATGCCGTTGTCAAAAAAGCGCAAAAGTTACAGGCCTCCGGAAGTTTGTTCACTCCCGAGATCAACCTTCACGTGTCGCGCAAGGGCCACACCGTCTATATCAGCATCCGCGACAATGGTATCGGCATCGAGGATACTATCATAGAAAAGATATTCGACCCCTTCTTCACTACGAAGACCACCAGTGAGGCAGCCGGTGTGGGACTCTACCTGAGCCGTGAGATCGTACAGAATCATGGCGGCGACATCCAAGTTAAGTCAGTCAAAGACGAATACAGTGAGTTCATCATCACGTTACCAGTCCTAAAAGCATAGCATTATGGAACAGACAGAGCAACTCAAACAACAACTCAAACAACAGGAGAAATTAGCCTCATTAGGCATGCTCAGTGCTGGCATTGCCCATGAGATACAGAATCCTCTGAACTTCGTCATCAACTTCAGCAAGATGTCGGACAAGTTGCTGCGCGACCTGGCTGACATTGTGGAAGACAATGAGGACAAGTTGTCGGAAGACGACCGTGAGGAAACCGAGGACATCATTGCCGACCTGAGAGAGAACATGGCCAAGATCATAGAGCATGGCGAGCGTGCCATCCATATCATCCAGAGCATCCTCATGGTGTCAAGGGGCAAGGAGGACGAGTTTCTGCCCACCGACATATGCAAGATGGTCAAGGAGTATGTGTGGCTGTCGTATCATGCCATGCGGGCCAACTGCAAGGGGTTCAACATCAGCATCCACGAGCAGTATCAGGAAGGTCTGCCTATGATGATGGTCATACCTCAGGACTTGAGCCGCGCCGTGCTCAATGTCATGAACAATGCTTGTTATGCCGTTTGGAAAAAGCACAAAACAGAAGGCGAAGACTATCATCCCGAAGTATCTGTCGCCGTCAGGTCGGAGGGGAACAACTTCATTATCAGCATTTCCGACAACGGAGAAGGCATGACTGAGGAAGTGAAGCAGCGGTTGTTTGAGAACTTCTTCACCACCAAGCCCATCGGACAAGGAACCGGGCTTGGTTTGGGCATCGCACGCGACATCGTTGAAAAAAAGCATGGAGGAACGTTATCCTTCGATTCCACCAAAGGCGAAGGCACCGTGTTTACATTCACCATACCTATCAGGAAATGAAAAAGATGCTGCACCTGATTCTGATGATCATACTTTGCATGTCGCCATTGTGTCTTCATGCACAGGAGAGCATGTCAAGGCAAATCTACAGTCAAGCAGAGGGCGAATACGAGACAGGCCGCATAGAGCAGGCCATCCAGTTGCTGCAAGGCCACCTGAATGACTTTGACGGTCTGCTCAAGCAAAGTGCCTACCGCCTCCTTTCTCTCTGCTATCTAAGTATTGACCAGGAAAAGGAAGCCAAGCACTATGCGGAACAACTGATCAAAGTCAACAACTACTACAACTCTGCTGATGACCCAGCCCGTTTTCAAGACCTTATCAACCAACTCAAGGAAGGTATCACCACCACCATCACGACGGCTTCCAGCCAGAGTGAGACCATCAATGAGGCTCCGGCTCCCATCACCATCATCACCGCAGAGATGATAGAAGAACTGGGTTACAACAAGAACCTGGGACAGATTCTTGCCGCATACGTCCCAGGCATCATGGAGATTTCGTCATTGCAAGAAGGGGTGAATTTGTCCATGCGCGGTGCTTATTCCAATGATCAGGAACATATTCTGATCATGGAGAACGGACACCGTCTGAACACACGCTTTAACAATAGTGGTGCCGCCAGTTATTCTATCAGTACGGAAAAGATCGACCACATTGAGGTGCTTCGAGGTCCCTCTTCCTCTTTGTATGGCAACGTGGCTTTGTCGGCAGTGGTCAACATCATCACCAAAAGCGGTAGGAAACTCAATGGTGTGAAGGCAAAATATGGTTACGCCAACTTCAACACCCACAAAGCAGATGTCACCATGGGTACGCAGTTCATGGACGCGGACATCTTCGCATGGGCATCCTATTACCAGTCCGACGGTCAGATACGTCATTTCGGTGATGGAAAAGCCTATCTAAAAAAGTTTCATTCCACAGTAGAAGAATACTCCTATTATAAGTCAACATATTATGATCCAGACATCCTATATGTCGATGGTTACAAAGACACTCCGACGTATGATGTCGGTCTTTCTTTCAAGTACAAAGGTTTTGACCTGTTGTTCAGTAGAAAGAACGTGAAGAAGAGCATGTGTTGCTCTTCTTCCAGAGGAGGATATGATAATAAAAGGTATGCTTTTATTTATGGCATCAAGCCAGGTCTCTTAACGGAATCGACGCATGCAGAGTTCGGCTATACACATCAGTTCAAAGCCATCAACCTGAATGCCTCGGTTTATGGTGACTGGTACAGAATCACCAACTATGAGGCAGATACAGATTCTGTCATCTATTCATCTCCTATCATAGGTAGTGAAAACGAAATTCTGACTGACGATGATGGCAATATCATGTATGAGGAAACAATAGAAAGAGGCACTTTTTTTGCCAACCATTACAGAGAGCGCACGATAGGTGGCTATCTCAGAGCCTCCACCTCCTACCATATTGGCAATATGAAAGGTAACGTTCTGGCTGGCAGCCAATATGAGTATTTTTCTCTCTTGTCTGCTTCGAGTCTAAGGGGTGAGAATGGTTCAGATATTACCAGTGGTGTTTTTGATTACAGAGAAATCCTTAATGCAGGCAAGGAAAGCATCCTATCCTTCTTTATTCAGGATAAGCAGTATTTCTTTCAAAAATTCATTCTCAACGCTGGTTTCCGCTACGACCTCAAATATCGACAGGAAGAAGATGCAATCAGGTCTTTCTCACCTCGATTGGCCCTGATGTATGTGCCTAATGATCTTTTCACTCTCAAACTGACTTATTCAGAGGCCTTTGCAGACCTGTCCTTTTTCTATCGCTATGTCACAAAAAATTCTGAATTTTCCATCACGGATCCTCAGCATCTCTCCGCGATTCAACTCACAGCCATGGGGAAAATCATCCCTGCGTATCTCAATTATGAGGTGAATCTCTTTTACAACAAATACTCCAATTTGTTGTTCTGGTTCTCGAGAGACTGGCAAGATGACCTCAACTCAGGCCGGCTCACCAATGCCGGCATCGAGGCCTCTGCCAATTATGCACACAAGCGGTTTTCCGCCAACCTCTCTCTTTATTACTGCCATGACATCAACTCTGAGTGTTATTACTACAACGAATCCGAGAAAAAAGTCTGTGGTGTACCTCATTTCACACTTAATTACCATGCGAGTTATCTCATCCTGAATGGAAAGACCAATCACCTCAAGATATATGGACATGCGGCACACTCGGGGAAGAAACTCAATTACAGTTTAGTATCCACGGATGATTTCTATGTGGATGGTGATTGGCTCTTTGATCTCGGCATACGCTATCGTTACAAAGAGAAACTGCAACTCTCGTTTGACTGTGAGAACATCTTCAATACGGATCATTATTTGTGTGGACCCAATCAACTGCTTTCTCCTAAGTTTCAAAGAGGACGCACATTGATGGCATCGGTTTCCTGTCAGTTCTGACCATGTGTATGTCCACCAATTAAGAGATGTTCCTACCACCAAAGGCTTTTGTAGTCTTATTGCTTTTGAGTGTCAGCATGTTGATCTCTGGCCAGGCACCTAACCGGAAAG
>CAMZHP010000091.1 GCA_947306845.1 uncultured Prevotellaceae bacterium | reverse complement strand
TACGACAACCAAACAGGAGCAACCTGTTCCCAACAACCCACGCCCTAACACAGGGGAGATGAGGTTCTGCCCTGTCTGTGGTGAGAGAATCGGTGCACATTTGTCAGTATGCCCTATCTGTTTCGAACCCACAGGATTCGGCGCAAATTCATCCCCAAAAACTACACCATCGAATTCCATAGATGAGCATTCTACCACATCTCAATTTGAGTCCATCCCTGAATCCACTCAGTCAGAACCTACAAATAAGCCAGAAAGAAAGTTAGTTCTTGATTCAGAGCCGTTGCCAGAACCAGAAAAAAAATATGAACCTGAGTCGGAGCCTGAAATCGAACCAGAACCAGAAATCAAACCAGAACCAGAAATCGAACTAGAACCAGAAATCGAACTAGAACCAGAAATCGAACCAGAACCAGAAATCGAACCAGAGCCTGGACCGGAGCCAAAGCACAGACGCCAATGGCCGCCAGAGGAACCAACCCCCACACCGACCCCATCTAAAGGGGCCAACCCTTTGAAATGGCTACTCATCGCTCTCATCGCCCTGCTGGCCATTGGTCTCGGCGTACTCGGCTATTTCCTGCTACGAGGCGACAAAGATGGCGAGGATCCACCCGCAACTCCCCAAAACCAAAAGGAAGTAGTTACTCCTACAGAATTCAACCAAGTATTGGACAAAGACCAACTCAAACTTCGGATTGACAGCGTAGAGGAGAACATACCCAAAGAGGCGTATGCATTGAATGGTTTTCCGGATGCCGAGCACCCTTGCCTCTATTACGTCCTTAATGACAAACTCATGGTCTATCAGGCTGAAACCGACAAGACTGAAAGTGTGACAATTCCAGACGCATCTGATGACGAAATGGTGCTCGATGCCTCCAAAGATCCTTCAGACAGTGATTATCTCCTCATCGACATGGGAGACAAGGACGGAGACTACACATACTCCTACAAGATGAACACCCTCACAGGTAGTTTTGAGAAAATAGAGGAAGAGGAGCCTGAAGAAGAAGAACCTGTCCAGGTGCAAACAGTCCAAAAACCCAAAACCACTGCGAAAAAGGCCGTCACACAGGAAGAAGAATACTATGAGGATGACTACTATGATGCTCCACAACGGCACCGTATGAACCGATTTGACAGGGACCGTCCTCGCAGGCAGTTCCGCAGTGCGGAGGAACGTGAAGAGTTCCAAAGAAGACGGATGGAACGAATGGAGCGTATGGAACGCATGAGACGTGAGGGTCGCAGACCGGGCGACTATCCTCCACGAAGAGGTGGAAACGGCTTCCACCTGGAGCCCGTCAATCCGGGTCAGAACCCAAGCAGCAGTTCCGGGAATGGCTTCCATCTTGAACCCGTCAACTAGAATTGACATAACAAAATTAGGTAAACGCCTATCTATAACCAAAACACATAACCACTATGGACAACATGAAAAGATGCCCCAAGTGCGGGCAAATGATCAGGCAAGAAGCCCGTAAATGCCGCTATTGCGGATATTGGTTTGATGCCCCAGGCACGACACCTCCACCCGACAACCGTGCAGAAGTAGAAGCACAACGCCGTCGCGAGGAAGAAGCACGCCGTCAAGAAGAGGCTCGCAGACAGGAAGAGGCTCGCAGACAAGAAGAAGCACGCCGTCAGGAAGAACAGCGGAGACAAGAGGAGGCCCGCCGTCAGCGCGAGCAAGCCCGCTGGCAACAGGAGGAACAACGGAGACAACAAGAAGAAGAACGCCGTCAACGCGAGGAAGCCCGCTGGCAGCAGGAAGAAATACGCCCCGCATACGAAGGAAACAGGCTCATCACGGTCATGGGTGTCATCCAGGAAGGTGTCGGCATTGGTCTGAAAAACTTCCTGTCCATTTTCCTTGCCTGCATCCTTTATATTCTCACCATCTGGGTGCCTTACATCAACGTGGGAACGACCATCGGCATTAACACCTTGCCGCTGAAACTCAGCAAGAACTCCAATGCCATCATCAGTCCTACTTTCATTTTTGACGGACATTACCGGAAATACATGGGAGAGTTCTTCAACTTAGTGGGTCTGATGGCCATCTCCATCTTCCCGGCTCTGTTGTTTACTATCGTCCCAGCCATCATCATCAGTTATGGTTGGTCGCAGGCACTTTACCTGTTGCTCGACAAGGAACTGTCACCTTCTGAGGCCATGATGCAAAGCACGAAGATTACTTATGGCTACAAGTCCACTTTGTTCTGGATTGACGTGGTATGCTCACTGGTCTTCTTCATCATTGCCGGCATCATCATGTGGCTCATTGGAATCGTCATCAACAACATGATTGTCACAATGATCATCATGGCCATCCTGATGGCAGTATTCGTCGTCATCAAGTTGGCCTGTGGTGCTGTGGTATACCGTGAGTTGAGCAAGAGAATCGATTAATCGGTCATCGTGGCAGGTATGAAGGGCAAGAGGGCCATCGTGATGGGAGCCTCATCGGGCATCGGCATGGAGGTGAGCAAGTTGCTTCTCGCCGATGGTTGGACGATAGGCATCGCCGCCCGCCGCTCTGACCTTCTTCTGCAACTCAAAGAAAAGTCCCCCGACCGTGTCGAGGTAGAAACCATCGATGTGAATAGCGATGAGGCTGAGGATTTGTTGCTCAGCCTCATCGCCATGGTGGGTGGCATGGATTTATTCTTTTATGCTCCGGGCATCGGCAAGCAGAACCCTTCTCTGGAGGCCAGCATCGAGACAGCCACCGTGACCACCAACGCATTGGGCTTTACCCGCATGGTGGGTGTGGCCTATCGCTACATGGCCAACCATGGGGGTGGACATATCGCAGCCATCACCTCCATCGCCGGAACCATGGGACTGGGTCCGGCACCCTCCTACTCCGCCACGAAAGCATTCCAGAATACTTACTTGCAGGCATTGGAACAACAGGCCAATACACGCAAGCTGAAAATCCATTTCACCGACATCCGACCAGGATTTGTCGACACCGCCCTGCTCAACGACGGGAAAAACTATCCCATGTTGCTCAACAAGGAAGATGTCGCCCATGAGATCATGGAAGCCATCAACAAGAAGAGTCATGTGCGCGTCATCGACTGGCGTTATCGCATCCTCACGGCTCTATGGCGCTGCATCCCCCGCTGCATCTGGCGACACCTACCCCTCTCTGTCAAGGACAAGAAAAAAGATGCCTGATTCATTGTCCCTTCCTACAAGGGACAATGTCTAAACTCCTAAACTCCCAGCCTCATACACCCAATAGCGTCCTCCGTCACTTGCACCATATTTCTGGAGCAGTTGCCGGATGTATTCCGCGTTGGCCTCCACTCGCTCGCGGTTGCCGTCATAGCCATTGATGAGTACGAGCAGGTGAGTGGTTGAAAGAGTAATCTTTGTGCGCTCATGGTCACTGGTAGGTGTTCCCACACCACCTTCCGCGTCACGATATACGGGCAATCCCTCAATATTGATCATCCCCCGTCCTATACCTTCGTAAGGTTCTCCTGCACGTCCGATGCCCAATGTGAGGGTATCGCCCACAAACTTGTCGGCATCAAACCCACCGATACTGTATCCGTAGGCGATGCTTGCCAGGTTGATGAGGTCGACGAATGTGTCAATCTGATACAATGATTTCCCTTGAAGCACTCTTCTGATGAGTGCCTCCGATGCAGGGCGGTAGCGCGATGGGTCCTTGCCGCAAGCCCTATATACCTTACGTGTTGCCTCGATACTGGGCAGTTGCTTCAACGACTCCGTGGTGAGCGTCGCCTTGAACTTCTCCGTCATGGCGTTGATTTCCTCCCACAACGGAGCACAATACTCACTATTGACACCATGTGCCTCGACGGCTGCCCCCACAAATCCAGGGCACACCTGTTCTATCTCATGAGAAACAATGACCTTAATCATGGGGATTCCTTTTCATGATTTCCAATTCAAGCACCACTTTGTTCAATGATATGGGTAAATGCTTTAGCAACGGCATGTTGCATCAGCCATTCAGTCATGTCATGGATTTCACTTGCTTTGGTGGTGCTAGAACAAAGCAGAGAAATCACTCTACGACAGAGCAAAAATAGGAATAATTTGTGAATTCACCAAAAAAGAGTTTTATTTTGTTATTCTGTCTCATCCGGCCAAGGGCATGGCGTGCCAGAGTCTTTGAGTAGAGGACGTTGCGCATGCATCTTGCGCAAACCACGTCCCAATTCGCGTGACAGCCTTCTAACCACTTTTGGATAATATGATGCCACATTGTTGGCCTCGCTGATATCAATGGAGATGTTGTAGAGTTCTTTTGTGCGCGTCTTATAATTATATATCATTTTCCAAACGCCTTTACGTATCGCGCAGTTTAGGCTGATGCCAGGTCCCTCATTGTCCCAGACATTGGGGAAGTTCCAAATAAGAGAGCGTCCTCTTGAAGGATCACCTTTCTGTGTCAACAGGGGCAAGAAACTCTTCCCGTCCACAATCTGGGGGGCTCGATAGCGTTTCACGCCACCCATTTCCAAAAGAGTAGGATAAAAGTCCTCTATCATGACATAACTGTCGCAACGGGTCTGTGACCTGACGTGCCCCGGCCACCTGACAATCATTGGCTCGCGGATGCCGCCCTCGTATAGAGAACCCTTTCCGCACCGTAAGGGAGCATTTTGTGTGTAGAGTGGTTCATCACGCCAATAGCTGCTGGTGGCATATCCTCCATTGTCGCTCATGAAGATGACGATGGTATTGTCGGTTTCCCCATGCCTGTCAAGCCAGTCGAGAATATCACCGAGGCTGGAATCCAAGCCCTCAATCAGCGAGGCGTAAGCGGCCTCTTTGGGCGAGAGACCTTTATCAACATATTTCTGGAAAAACCGCGGGTCTCTGTCTATAGGCACATGCACGGCATAATGAGACATATACAGATAAAAAGGCTGTCCAAGTCGTTTTGCATCATCCAGTGCCGACAGCGCCTCCTGCGTAAGTGCTTCTGTGAGGAAGGTTCCTGTGCCCCAGTATTTCTGCAAGTCTGGGGTGTGCATGGGTGTTGTTGGGTTGCCATCCTTGTCATGGCCATAATTCTGTTCGCTGAGATATGTGGCGGGGCCTCCAGCCGCATGACCGGCGATATTGACATCAAAGCCGAAATGCTCCGGTCGCTCACCCGGAGTGCCGATGGCGCCCCAATGAGCCTTGCCGCAGTGTATGGTGCGATATCCGTTGGCATGAAGGATGTCCACAAAAGAACGACCCACAAAAGTATTTTTCGTCCCTTCTGTCTGGCAGATGCCGTTCACATTCCATTCCGGCGGTGTCACAACAGCATCTTCTGCATCAGTGGGCTTATCTTTGTGCAATGTCCAGTTGGTGACCCGATGACGGGCGGCATTCGTGCCAGTCATCAGGGAGCAGCGGCTGGGCGAACTAATGGGTGCCGCGTAAGCCTGGGTGAACATCATTCCCTGCCTGGCAAGCCGTTCCATATTTGGTGTCTCGTAAATGTCATTCAGCCGTGTTCGTTCAGTTCCGAATGGCACAGAGGTGTCTTGCCATCCCAAGTCATCTGCCATAAAAAGAATGATATTGGGATGTTCTGACTTGTGGCTTTCACCGCTCTTGGTCTGCGCATAGGCAGGGCCTACAGCAACTGTCGCCACCAGACAGGGCAATAATGCTTTTTCTTTTCTCTTTTTCCAACTCATAGTGCATGCTTATGACGCACCACGCACCCATCTCTCCCCTTAGGGAGGGTTAGAGAGCGGTTTCTCCATCCCCTTTGGGGAGGGCCGGGGATAGGTATTTCAAAAACTCCTCCTCATTGACGATGGGGATGCCGAGCTTCTCTGCCTTTTGGAGTTTGGAGGGCCCCATGTTTTCACCAGCAAGGATAAAGGAGGTCTTGCCGCTGATGGAGCCTACATTTTTGCCACCATGCTGTTCAATGAGCGCCTTGTACTCATCGCGGCTGTGATGCACAAACATCCCGCTGATGACAATGCTCTTGCCCACCAACGCATCGCTGGCGGTCTGCATCTGTTTCTCAGAGAGACTCATCTGCACGCCATATTCCCTCAGACGTGCGATGATCTCCTGATTGACCGGGTTTTGGAAATACCCCACCACACTGGCAGCGATGACCTCCCCTACCCCTTCCACCTGCATCAGGTCGTCGGCAGTGGCAGAGGCCAGTGCGTCGATATTCTTGAAATGCCGTGCCAGCAGTTTGGCAGAGGTCTCGCCCACGAAACGAATGCCAAGGGCGAATACCACACGCTCAAACGGCACCTGACAGGAGGCGGCAATACCGCTGACAATTTTCTCTGCCGATCGCTGTCGCGACCCATCGGCATTGATGTCTTCCACACGTATGCAATAGAGGTCGGCGATGTTGTGTATGAGTCCGCGCTGATAATAGTCATCCACCGTCTCCGGTCCCAGCGAGTCGATATTCATTGCCTTGCGGGCGATGAAATGCTCGATACGTCCCTTGATTTGCGGCGGACATCCCGCATCGTTGGGACAGTAATGGGCTGCCTCTCCCTCATATCTCACAAGTGGTGTGCCGCATTCCGGACACGTCTGGGCAAACCTCACGGGCTGTGCATCCGGCTGGCGCCTGCTGACATCCACCCCCACTATCTTGGGTATAATCTCACCGCCCTTCTCCACATACACATAGTCGCCCAAATGAAGGTCGAACGAGCGGATGAAGTCCTCGTTGTTGAGCGTGGCACGCCGCACTGTCGTTCCCGCCAGGCGTACTGGTTCCATATTGGCGACGGGTGTCACCGCTCCTGTACGCCCCACCTGATAGGAGACCTCCAAAAGACGGGTGGTGACCCGCTCTGCCTTGTATTTGTAGGCGATGGCCCAACGCGGGCTCTTAGCGGTGAAACCTAATGCCCGTTGCTGCCGGAGGGAATTGACCTTCAGAACAATGCCGTCGGTAGCCACAGGCAGATTGCGCCGTTCCGAGTCCCAATAGTTGATGAAGGCAAGCACCTCGTCGATGGTCTTCACCTTGCGCATGCCCTCGCTCACCTTGAAGCCCCATCGCCGGGCGGCATCCATATTTTCAAAATGCCCTTCGGCAGGCAACGTTTCACCCAACAGGTAGTAAAGGTATGCATCGAGCTGGCGGCTCGCCACGAGGTCAGACTTCTGACTCTTCAGCGTTCCGCTTGCCGCATTGCGAGGGTTGGCAAAGAGTGGTTCACCCGCCTCCTCACGCTCATTGTTGAGCCGCTCAAACACCTTCCAGGGCATCAGTACCTCACCACGGATCTCAAAGATTCGCGGCATGGTCGGTGTCTCGGCAAAGAGATCGAGTCCCCGTTGTTGCTGCTCCTCCCATGCCGGCAGCACGAGCGGCACGGAACGGATGGTCTTCACGTTGGCGGTGACATCATCACCACGCACTCCATCGCCACGGGTGACAGCACGTACGAGCCTCCCTTCCTCGTAGGTCAACGAGATGGACAGTCCGTCGTATTTCAGTTCACAGCACACCTCAAAGGGTTCGCCACCCAGTCCACGGCTGACACTGGCAAACCATTCCGCCACGTCGTTCTCACTATAGGTGTTCGCCAGTGAGAGCATAGGATAACGGTGTTCCACCTGCCGGAACTCCTGGTTGAGGTCGCTGCCCACCCGTTGTGTGGGCGAGTTGGGGTCCTCCATCTCAGGATGGCGGGCCTCCAGGTCCTGCAGCTCATGCATCAGGAAGTCGAAGTCCTGATCGCTGATAGTGGGTTGATTGAGCACATAGTAACGGTGGTTGTGCTCGTGAAGCTCGCGCCGGAGCTGTATGATGCGTTCTTGCTCAGTCATGATTCTTAGATGTCGTTTCCTGTATAGAGTTGGTAGTATTTGCCTTGCAGGGCTATCAGCTCATCATGCGTGCCCTTCTCAATGATACGGCCACGCTCCAGCACGATGATGCAGTCGGAGTTGCGCACGGTAGATAACCGATGGGCGATGACAAAGGTGGTGCGCCCCCGCATGAGCGAGTCCATGCCGCGCTGCACCATTCTCTCGGTGCGGGTATCTATCGAGGATGTTGCCTCGTCGAGGATGAGCACTGGCGGGTCGGCGATGGCGGTACGGGCGATGGAGAGCAACTGCCGCTCGCCCTGGCTGAGGTTGGAGGCCTGTCCGTTGATGACGGTGAGGTAGCCATTGCTCAGACGCCGGATGAAGTCATCAGCACCCACCAGTTTGGCGGCCTCGATACACTCCTGGTCGGTGGCGTCAAGACGACCATAGCGGATGTTGTCCATCACCGTACCTGTGAACAGTTGGATATCCTGCAGCACCATGCCCAGGCTGCGGCGCAGATGCGGTTTGGATATGTCATTGATGTCGATGCCGTCATACTGTATCTTGCCGTCCTGAATGTCATAGAAGCGGTTGATAAGGTTGGTGATGGTGGTCTTTCCTGCCCCCGTGCCACCGACAAAGGCAATTTTCTGGTCGGGCATGGCATGAAGCACGATGTCAAAGAGCACCTGTTTGTCGGGCACATAGCTGAAATCGACCATGTCGAAACTGACACCGCCATCTACCTTGGTATATCGCCCGTCAGGAGTAAGCCAAGCCCAAGTACCCGTGCGGCTGTCGGCTTCTGAGATATGCCCCTCCTCATCCACCTCAGCATCCACCAGCTTCACCTTTCCATGATCCGTCTCAGGCTGCTCATCCATCAAGGCGAACACTCGCTCAGCGCCTGCAGAGGCATTGAGCACGCTGTTGATTTGCTGACTGATCTGCGCGATGGGTTGTGTGAAGTTCTTGTTGAGGGTGAGGAACGCCACCAATGTGCCGATGGAGAGTGCCGATGGCGCATGCAGGGCAATGGTGGCACCAACCACGGCGATGAGCACATAACCGAGGTTGCTGAGGTTGCCGTTGACTGGCATGACGATATTGGCGATCTTGTTGGCATTGTAGGCACTGGAACGCAGGTTCTCATTGATTTTGGCAAACTGGCCGATAGCCTCATCCTCATAGCAGAACACCTTGACCACCTTCTGTCCCGTCATCATCTCCTCGATAAAGCCGTTGACAGCCGCCAAGTTCTGCTGCTGTGCCACGAAATGCTTTCTGGACATATTCCCCAAGCGTGTGGTGGCGAATGCCATGACCACCGCCATGAAGACGGACACACCGGTAAGCGGCAGACTGAGCACCACCATGCTGGTGAAAGTGATGGCCAGCGTGATGAGCGAACTGAATGCGGCGGGAAGGCTCGAACTGATGACCTGCCTCAGGCTGTCGATGTCGTTGGTATAGGTCGACATGATGTCGCCATGCGAATGTGTGTCAAAATAGCTCACCGGTAGCCGCTGCATGTGTCCGAACATGCTCTTGCGCAACCGCAGCATGGTACCCTGGCTGACATAGATCATCACGCGGTTGTAGGCATAGGAGCAGGCCACACCCACCACCAGTACGGCACCCAACTTGAGCAGCGCCATGGCAAGGGGTGAGAAATCAGGATTGTCCACCCCTTTCAAGGGTTGGATGTAGTCATCAATAAGCGTCCGGGTGAAGAGAGTGGACATCAGTGTAGCCACCGATGAAACGATGATGCAGGCAAACACCACGAGAAAGGAGAACCTATAGTACTGCATGACAAAGCGGAGCAGGCGGAGGAGCGTTCCCTTCCTGTCCTTGGCTTTCTCGTTGTTGGCGAAAACCTCACCTGGCCTTGTGCGCATTCCCATTCTCATGACTTCTTGCCTTTATGTTTCTTACTATTTCTGGCACGGCCATGACCTTTCTGTGGCTCGTCGAAGTCGCCGCCGTCCTCATTCTGCAACGTATAGATCTCACGGTAGATGGCATTCTGGCGCAACAGGTTGTCGTGGGTGTCGAAACCACTCACCCGACCCTTGTCGAGCACGAGGATGCGGTCGCAAGCACTGACACTGGAAATGCGCTGTGCGATGATGATTTTGGTGATTTCAGGCAACTCCTCCCTGAAGGCGCGCTGGATGGCGGCATCGGTGGCAGTGTCGCAGGCAGAGGTGCTGTCGTCGAGCACCAACACCTTCGGACGTTTGAGCAAGGCACGGGCGATGCACAGGCGCTGCCGCTGTCCGCCCGACACATTGGTGCCTCCCTGCTCGATGCGGGTATTGTAACCGTCGGGCATCTGCTCAATGAACTCATCGGCGCAGGCCATGCGGCATGCTTCCTGACACTCCTCCAGCGTGGCATCACTGTTGCCCCAACGCAGGTTGTCGAGAATGGTGCCCGAGAAGAGCACATTCTTCTGCAGCACCACCGACACCGCATTGCGGAGGGCCTCAAGGTCGTATCGGCGCACATCGTTTCCACCGACCATGACAGAGCCTTTCGACACGTCATAGAGACGGCTGACAAGATTCACCAGTGATGACTTGCCGCTACCCGTACCGCCAATGACACCAATGGTCTCACCGCTGTGCACCCGGAAGGATATATTCTGTATGGCATACTCACCGCTGCCCGCCTTATAGGCAAAATAGACATGACGGAAATCGACATCGCCGTTGGGTACCTCGGTGAGCGGTTTGTTGGGATTGGTGATGTCAGCCTTCTCATTGATGACCTCCGCCACACGCTGACCACTGGCGGCACTCTGGGTAAGCATGACAAATATCATGCTGAGCATCATGAGCGACATGAGGATGCTCATCACATAGGTGAAGAGCG
>CAMZHP010000090.1 GCA_947306845.1 uncultured Prevotellaceae bacterium | reverse complement strand
CTGCTTCTTTTATGTCGGGATGAGGCGGCCTTTGGCTCAGAACCCTACGTGCCATCAAAAAAGCAGAGCGTTTGCCCTGCTTCTTTTATGTCGGGATGAGGCGGCCTTTGGCTCAGAACCCTACGTGCCATAAAAAAAGCAGAGCGTTTGCCCTGCTTCTTATTAAAAGTCGGGATGAGGCGGCCTTTGGCTCAGAACCCTACGTGCCATAAAAAAGCAGAGCGTTTGCTCTGCTTCTTATTAAAAGTCGGGATGAGGCGACTCGAACGCCCGACCCCTACGTCCCGAACGTAGTGCGCTACCAACTGCGCTACATCCCGATTTTGCGGTGCAAAGGTAGGCTTTTTTTATAATACAGGCAAATTTTTCGCCTATTTTCTTTTTGATGTCAGATAAATCGGGATAAAACTGACTGATCACAGCAGTTCGGGCAATTCAAACAGGCGCATGTAGTTGCTGCCCTTGATGAAGATGTAGTAGCCCTCAGGATGTTCCTTGGCGATGGCATCCTTCACTTCCGACACATTGGCGAATTTCCTGAAAGGACTCTTGATGGCACCAAACTCCTTGCCTACCAGCCACACCTGGTCGATGTTGGAGGCCAAAAGAAGGTCGACAATCTTATGATGTTCTTCGCTGCTGCATTCGCCCAGTTCGCCCATGTCGCCCACGATGGCCATCTTGGGATGCCCCTCTATGGCGCAGAAGTTGACCAGGGCGGCGTTCATGCTGGTGGGGTTGGCATTATAGGTGTCGACGATGAGGCGGTTGTGTGCCGTGATGGTGAGTTGCGAGCGGTTGTTGCTCGGCACGTAGTTGGCGATGGCGTGGTCGACCTGTTCCTGGCTTACTCCGAAATAGAGTCCGATGGCTGCTGCCGCCATCATGTTGAAGAGGTTGTAGGTACCTATGAGTTGCGTCTGTACCTCATGCCATTCACCACCGCCATGATGCCAGCGCATGCGCACCATAGGGGTGCATGAGACAATCTCGCCGCTGGCGCACAGGTCGTCGTGGTTGCCCACGCCATAGCGCACCTGTTTCAGTTCTCCGGCAATGCTTTGTAAGTGCTCGTTGTCGGCATCGATGAAGATGACGCTGTCCTTGCTTGTGCGAAGGAAATCGTAGAGTTCGCCTTTGGTGTGCAATACCCCCTCAAAAGAGCCGAAACCCTCCAGGTGAGCCTTGCCTACATTGGTGATAATGCCGCAGTTGGGCTCCACGATGTTCACCAGCGTGTGTATCTCCCCAGGGTGGTTGGCGCCCATCTCCACCACGGCGATGTCATGCTCTCGGGTGAGCTGAAGGAGAGTTTTGGGCACGCCGATATGGTTGTTGAAGTTTCCGCGAGTATAGAGCACGTTGTATTTCTCGCTGAGCACGGCTGCGATGAGTTCCTTGGTGGTGGTCTTGCCGTTGGTGCCAGTCACACCGATGATGCGGGTGCCCAGGGTGCGGCGGTGGTACCGGGCCAGTTGTTGCAGGGTGGTGAGCACATCATCCGTCAGGATGTAGCGGGAGTCGGTGGCATCGGCATGCTCCGGCTCATCGACGACGGCATAGGCGCAGCCTTTCTCCAGTGCGGCTGCGGCAAACTGGTTGCCATTGAAAGTCTCGCCTTTAAGGGCAAAGAAGATGGAACCCTCGGGACAGTCGCGGCTGTCGGTGGTGATGACAGGATGTTGCTCAAAAATGTGGTATAATTCTTCGATTTGCATGTGTTGTTGAGTTTTTGATTTGCAAACTTACTAACATTTTTCGGATTATCGCCCTTGCCAGGGAAAAAAAAGCTATAAGCCATGAACTCTCTCTGAGAATTTCTGGGAGAAAGCAAAAAAAGAGAGATTTGTTTTGCTTTTCCCCCGATTTGCATTACCTTTGTTTTTTGAACAGCTGCAAGCCACATTCCGACATCTGTCATGCAGACACAGAGACCACATTCTATCCAAGTGGGCGGGCATTTGATGGTGTTCTCGTCACCCATCGTGATGGGTATCCTCAATGTCACGCCCGACTCGTTCTTTGCCCCCAGCAGGGTGCAGACCGAGGAGGCTGTGGCAAGGCGTGCCGACCAGATCATAGAGGAAGGGGGCCAGGTGATAGACGTGGGAGCCTTCTCTACCCGTCCAGACGGACAGGCAGTGAGCGAGGAGGAGGAAATGTCACGCCTGCGGTTGGCGCTCAGCGTGGTGCGGCGATGCCAGCCTGATGCCGTGGTGAGTGTGGACACCTTTCGTCCGGAGGTGGCTCGCATGGCCGTGGAGGAGTTCGGACCCCTTATCATCAATGATGTGTCGGAGGGTGGCGCGATGTCTTTTGGAGGGGTGTGCATCCCACCAGATGAGGACGGAGTGCCTGCGATGTTCCGCATGGTGGCCAGGCTTCGAGTGCCTTATGTGCTCATGTCAGTCAGATCTGACATGGCCTCGATGCTGAAGTCGTTTGCTGCTGAGGTGGGCATGCTGCATGCGCTTGGCGTGCCCGATGTCATTCTCGACCCAGGCTTTGGCTTTGGCAAGACCTTGGAGGAAAACTATCGGGTGATGGCACAGCTCGACCGGTTGCAGGTGTTCGGGCTGCCTGTTTTGGCGGGAGTATCGCGTAAGTCGATGATTTACAAGCTGCTCGGTTGTGATGTCGGCGATACGCTCAATGCCACTACTGCTTTGCATGCAGTGGCGCTGATGCGGGGCGCGGAAATCCTGCGCGTGCATGATGTGGCGGAAGCTGCTGAGGTGGTGAAATTATTATTGAAGATTGAAAATTGAAGATTGAAAATTATTGAAGATTGAAAATAGAAGACTGAAGAATGGTTATTGATTTTGGCATAAAAGACTTTCTTGACATCGTCTTGGTGGCGGTGATGATTTATTATTGCTACAGGCTGATGAAGGAGTCGCGCACCATCAATGTGTTTGTGGGTGTGCTGGTGTTCGTCATCTTCTGGCTGGTAGTGGCACAGGTGCTTGAGATGAGGCTGCTGGGCAGCATTCTCGACAAACTGGTCAGTGTAGGTGTGATAGGCATCATCATTTTGTTCCAGAGCGAGATACGCAAATTCCTCTACAATCTTGGCGCCCATCAGCGCATGGAACCGCTGATGAAGTTCTTCGGACACAAGAAAGAGGCTGTCGACCGTGGAGTCATCATGCCTATCGTGGCGGCATGCATGAGCATGGCACGCGACAAGGTGGGGGCTCTCATCATCATCGAGCGAACCATTCCTTTGGAAGACCTCATGCAGGGGGCTGGTGAGGTGATTGATGCCCAGATCAGCCAACGGCTCATTGAGAACATTTTTTATAAGGGGGCACCATTGCACGACGGTGCGATGATTGTCTCCAAGAAAAGGATACGTGCCGCAGGATGCGTCCTGCCTGTCTCACACAGCATGGACATCCCACGCGAACTGGGTCTGCGTCATCGTGCAGGCATGGGCATCACAGAGGAGAGCGACGCGCTTGCCATCATTGTCTCTGAAGAAACAGGCCATGTCAGCGTGGCCATCAACGGCGAGTTCAAGAGACGGCTGTCATTTGAGGACCTCGAGAGCATCCTCACCAATGAGATGGGATAGAGAGAATGTTTTTCTCGGAAAATAGACCGAATATCGGATTTTTTATTTAACTTTGCAAAAGCAATCTATTGAAAGCACAATCTTACAAAAACAACTATGAGTTTAGTACAACAAATCATCGACCGCGCTAAAAGCAACAAACAGCGCATCGTGCTCCCCGAGGCAACTGAGGAGCGCACGTTAAGGGCAGCCGACAGAGTGCTTGCCGAAGATATCGCCGACCTGATCCTTATCGGCAATCCTGACGAGATCCATGCCCTGGCCAAAGAGTGGGGACTGGAGCATATTGACAAGGCCACGCTCATTGACCCAGAGAATAACCCCAAAAGCGAGGAGTATGCAGAGCTGCTCACCGAACTGCGCAAGAAAAAGGGGATGACCATCGAGAAGGCCCGTGAGCTGGTGAAGAACCCGCTCTATCTGGGTTGCATGATTATCAAGACCGAGGGTGCCGACGGCCAGATCTCTGGCGCGCTGAGCACCACGGGCGACACACTGCGCCCAGCCCTGCAGATCATCAAGTGCTCGCCGGGTATTACCTGTGTGAGCGGTGCGATGCTGCTTATCACCCAACAGCCCCAGTTTGGCGAGAATGGCATCCTCGTGGTGGGCGATGTCGCCGTCACCCCAATGCCTGACGCAGCCCAACTCTCGCAGATCGCTGTCTGCACGGCTCAGACCGCTCGCAGCGTGGCAGGATTCGAAGACCCGAGAGTGGCCATGCTCAGCTTCTCAACCAAGGGTAGCGCCACTCATGAGGTGGTGGATAAGGTGATTGAGGCTACTCGCCTGGCCAAGGAACTGGATCCCACGCTGAAGGTTGACGGTGAGCTGCAGGCTGATGCCGCCCTCGTCCCGTCGGTGGGTGCCAAGAAGGCTCCGGGCAGCGAGATTGCAGGAAAGGCAAACGTGCTTGTGTTCCCCAACCTTGAGGTGGGCAACATCGGTTACAAGCTGGTGCAGCGATTGGGCAATGCTGAGGCACTCGGCCCGATTCTTCAGGGTATCGCACGCCCGGTGAATGACCTGAGCCGCGGCTGCTCTGTCGATGATATCTACAAGATGGTGGCCATCACCGCATGCCAGGCTATGGATGCCAAGTAAGTGAAGAATGTCAAATAAATAAATGATGTAAGATGAAAATTTTGGTTTTGAATTGCGGATCGTCGTCAATCAAGTATGCTCTCTATGACATGGACACCAAAGAGGTGATGGCCTCGGGCGGTGCTGAGCGTGTGGGCCAAGATGGCTCTTTCGTGAAAGTGAAAATGCCCGATGGTGAGAAGCGCACTGTGATGCACGACATCCCAGAGCACACTGAGGGAGTGAAATTCATCTTCTCGCTGCTGACCGACCCCGAGATTGGGGCAATCAAGAGCCTGGATGAGATTGATGCCGTGGGACATCGCATGGTGCACGGCGGAGAGAAATTCAACAAGAGCGTGCTGCTCACCGATGAGGTGCTAGAGGCTTTTGAGGCATGCATCGACCTGGCTCCGCTGCACAACCCCGCCAACCTGAAAGGTGTGCGTGCCGTGAGTGAACTGATGCCTAATCTGCCTCAGGTAGGCGTGTTCGATACAGCTTTCCACCAGACAATGCCCAAGAAAGCCTTCATGTATGCCATTCCCTATCGTCTTTACAAGCAGTTTGGCGTGCGTCGCTATGGCTTCCACGGCACCAGTCACCGCTATGTGTCGCAGCGTGTCTGTGAGTTCCTGGATGTCAACCCGAAGGGCAAGCGCATCATCACCTGCCATATAGGCAACGGCGGTTCCATCGCTGCTGTGAAGGACGGCCAGTGCATTGACACCACGATGGGTCTTACTCCGCTGGAGGGCCTGATGATGGGCACCCGCAGTGGCGACATTGACGGCGGTGCCATCACCTTCCTTGAGAAGAAGCTCGACCTTGATCCCGATGGCATGTCCAATCTGCTCAACAAGCAGAGCGGCGTGTTCGGCATCACCGAGGGAAGCAGCGACATGCGCGACGTGGAGAGTGCCGCCAAGGAGGGCAATGAGCGTGCCCAGTTGGCTCTCGACATGTATTTCTATCGCATCAAGAAATATATCGGTGCCTACGCGGCTGCCATGGGCGGTGTCGATATCATCGTGTTCACAGCAGGTGTTGGTGAGAATCAGATGGACATGCGCGAGCAGGTGTGCCGCGACATGGAGTTCCTCGGCGTGAAGTTCGATGCCGAGAAGAACAAGACCCGTGGTGAGGAGGCCATCATCTCTGCTGATGACTCCAAGGTGACCGTCTGTGTCATCCCCACCGATGAGGAGCTGATGATTGCCACCGACACCATGGACTTGCTCTGATGCAATCATGAGAATAAGTAAGAGCCGGATTCATAGCGAATCCGGCTCTTACTTATTGGGAGTATAGGAGATTGGGAGTTTAGGAGTTTAGAAGATTGGGAGTTTAGACAATAGTCCTTTTATAGGGGTTGCGTCGGAAACGCAACATACGGAGAAACTAATCTTCAATCTTCAATCTTCAATCTTCAATCTTCAATTTTCAATTTTCAATTTTCAATTTTCAATTTTATCACGGTTGGCTTTCGCCCTCTACATACTCCTCCAGGAAGATGTGCTCGCCGTCATAGACGACATAGGTGAACTGCCAAATCCAGTCGCCGATGATCATCATGCGCGACTTGCGCGATAGCATCAGGTCGAGCTCGATGTGGCGGTGGCCGTAGATGAAATAGTCGATGTTGGGATGGCTCTTGATATAATCCTTAGTGAAGAGCACCAGATGCTCGCGGTTTTCTCCCATATACGGCGGTTCCTTCCCGTCAGCGTGCTTCAGGCGGCTGTGCTTGGCCCAGTTGAGTCCCAGCCACATGCCCCACCGAGGATGGAAGGCGTTGAGCAGCCGCTGACATGTGCGGTTGTGAAACATCCACTTGAGAAACTTGAACTTCTTGTCGGGGTCACCCAAGCCGTCGCCATGAGCAATGAAAAACAGCTTGCCGTAGATCTCTGTGGTGACAGGCTTGCGATGGACGATCATGCCGCATTCCTCTTCCAGATATCCGTATGTCCACAGGTCGTGATTGCCAGTGAAGAAATGCACCTCCACACCCATGTCGGTGAGCTCGGAAATCTTTCCAAGGAAACGCGTGTAGCCTTTGGGCACTACATAGCGGTATTCGTTCCAAAAGTCAAACATGTCGCCCAGCAGGTAGATGGCGGCAGCCTTGTGTTTGATGCTGTCGAGAAAGCGCACAAGCCGGCGCTCCTGGGTGCGCTTGTGGGGAATGGCGAGCGAGCCCAGGTGGGCGTCAGAGAGGAAGTACACGTTTTTTGCCATGGCGTGTCTCAGTCTAAGCCTAATTCCAAACGGGCCTCCTCGCTCATCATGCTTTGGTCCCAGATGGGTTCAAACACCAGTTGTACGTTGGCAGAAGTCACTCCTTCCACTGTCTCTACTTTCTGCCGCACATCCTCGAGGATGAAGTCTGCGGCGGGGCATGTGGGAGCCGTGAGTGTCATGTCGATGTCGAGGGCACCGTCGTCACTCACCTCCACACGGTAAATCAGGCCCAGGTCATAGATGTTGACGGGTATCTCAGGATCGAAGACCGTGCGCAGCACGTCGACGATTTTGCCTTCCAGGGCGAATTTCTCTTCTTGGGTCATGGGTCACTGTTGAGGGTTGGTGTTATTCTTGTTTGCGTGGAACGGCCTTGCCCAGCACCACGGCGGCGATGACTTGTGCTCCTGTTTCGTCCATGTGTGCGGCAAACTTGTTCACGCTTCCGCCGGTGGCCATGATATCGTCAAAGAGCAGCACCGGGCGGTTGGCGAAGAAATCTGTGTCGATGTCATACTGTGGCAGGTGGGAACCGCTCAGGTATTCTTGGTCGGCCACCACGGTGATGTGAGTATAACCGTTGGCCATTCCTGTCTTTTCGCACACTAGCTTGGCAAATTCTTCAAACCGGGCGGCGGTCTTCTCTGCTGTCGAAGCGGGGATGCAGACCAGCGTGAGTTGGGGCAGCAGGTCTCCGAAAGTGTCGCGCAGCAGGGCCAGGAGCAGGTCGATGGCCTTGTTCATGGCGTTGAGGTGCGAGATGGGATCCGTGAGCTCGGAGTTGTTCTTGAAATTATGGATCATGTCGCGGTTGTCCCACTCCTCATTGGAAAGGCTGTAGGCGCCAAAGGCATTGTAGGAGTAATAGTCTACCAAATGCTTGTAGCGGATGCCGCTGCTGAGTTGGGGCCAGGAGGCGGTGCAAGTGGCCAGCGTTGTTTCCTGCGTCTGCTTGGAATGGGATTCGTCGTTCATCGGCTTGTTTTTTATCTGTTTGACGTTTGATGGTTGAATCAGGCACCTGCATCACATGTCTGTGGCAAGGATTCCCGACAAATGTAGCAAAAAAAGTTGAAAACCATGCATGCCATCCGTCTTTTGTTCATTTTTTTATGGATTTTTCTCGCATTTCAAGTTTTCGAATGTTTGGCATAAGCCTGATTTGCTCATTTCACCACATGGGTGCCCAGGGCGAAGCTGCTCTCCATGTTGCCGGTGAATTCGATCACATCGGTCTTGGCGGAAAGGTTGTCGAGCATGTTCACAATGACGGCTTCCTGCGAGCAGGGCTTCACGGGTGATCCATACTCCAGTTCTCCGTGGTGGGCGAGCACGATATGGACGATGGCCTTGACGGTGCTCTCTTCTACTCCATGCTCTTTGAGCTGGATATAAAGCCGGTTGGCGGAGATGAAGATATGCCCGAGCAGGTATTTGTCGGGAAGGGTCTCGCCGTCAGTCTTGTATTCATACACCTTGCCGTAGTCGTGGAAAAGAATGGCAATGATGCAATGCTCGATATTGATAGGGTAGGGCATGCAGGGGTAGAGCCCCTCAAGCATGTGCAGCATCTGGTAGGTGTGGTTGAGCAGTCCCCCGGGGAAGGCATGGTGGATGTTGGTGGCGGCGGGATAGAGGGAGTAGGGCTTGAAGAGTATCCCCGCATTTTTCTCTATGAAAGCCTTCAGCTGTTCATCCTTGCAGAATGCCAGCAGTTGTCTGATGCAGCTGTCCCATTCTTCCCTTTTGATGGGATGTGGCATCAGCCGGTAGAGTGGGTGCTGCTCGTCGGGCATGACACCGGGTATCATCTCGTTCTTTCGGGCCGACTTCTTGCCGTCGTTGTCCTGTATGTTGGTGAAGGAGACAACCTGTCCCGCTTTAGGCTCGTCTTCTGGTCTGACATCCCACACAGCGATGGTCGCTTCTTCCTTCTGATTCTTCACTTTCAATGAGCAGTAGGGGTCGCCTCTCCGGGTCGTCCCGTTGCTCCGACTGATGACAATATATTCTTCCATTTTATTTTTATGTTAGTATCTGATACCCTCCACTCTTCACTCTTTTCACTCCCCATTCCCCATTCTTCACTCTTCACTCTTCACTTTTATAGTCTTCCATTTTCCTGATAGGAGTAGTATTTCCCGTCGGTGACGATGATGTGGTCGAGGAAGTGGATGCGCATGATCTCACAAGCTTTTTTCACCCGTTGGGTGATGCGGTCGTCATCAGCGCTTGGCTTGGTATTGTTGCTCGGGTGGTTGTGCGCGAGAGCGAGCACGGTGGCATTGTTGAGTACGGCGTGGCGGATGATTTGCCTGACGTCAACGGCTGTCTCGCTGATGCCGCCGCTTGAGATGCAAACGGAATTGATAAGCTTGAAATTTTGGTTGAGCAACAGGATCCAGGCCTGCTCGATGCTGAGGTCCTGCATCTTTGTGTGCAAGAGTGCATAGATGTCGCTGGCACAACTGATGGTCTCGCGTTTTACCTCCTCTTCCTGGCGACGCTTGCCCAGTTCGCAGGCAGCGAGAATAGTGACGGCTTTCGCCTCTCCGATGCCGTTGTAGCTTGTCAGTTCCTGCAGACTCCTCTGTCCGAGTGCCTTCAGGCTGTTGCCGTTGTCATTGAGGATGCGCTGCATCAGTTCCACGGCAGTTTCCTTTGTGGTGCCCGAACCGATGAGGATAGCCAGCAGTTCGGCTGTCCTCAGTGCCTGTGCCCCTTTGGCCATGAACCGCTCGCGGGGCCGGTCCTCCTCTGCCCATTGGTTGATGTTGAGTTTTTCCATCTTTTGGGATTAAGAATTAAGGATTAAGAATTAAGAATTATGATTACTCTTGCTTATGATGCATTTATGACAATAGTGACTTTTGTTGTTCCTTAAGGGTTTTGACGATTTTGGTTAATATTTTGATGATGGAATCAATATCATTAAACAAGGAATCATATTGGTATTGGGTAAGATAATGACCGTGATAAAGACGTTTCAGCCAGTATTCTGTTTCATTTGCCTCTTTCAATGCAATACTTAGTTTGTTGATGAAATCAGGACGGCTTTGTGCAAATTTGCTCTCAGCGATGTTGGCTCCTATGCTTGTGCCACTACGATATATTTGCTTGGAAATGATATGCTCGTTCTTTTTTTCTATCAAATATTGATAGAGAAGAACCATTCTGTCAGAAAAATCCTCTGATTTGGTTAATATGATATTTTCCTTCCTTTCCAGCATTGTAAAAGTTGATAATTGAGCGTTTATCGTATTATAATCATATCAATAATTATCATTAGTCCCCATCAGCAATCTGCTTATGCATAGGTAATCATAATTCTTAATTTTTAATTCTTAATTCTTAATTATAAAAGTTTTTTTCGAATGCAGTGAACTCATCTTGCTTTCTCACGCATCGTTTCCACCACGACTCGATGAAGCCGAATCCATAGCCCATCAGTTGCACGAAGGCGGCGGGCACGGAGAGCAGTCCCACTTTCAGACTCTTGTTTTTGATGGTGGAGTCAATGAGAATGATCAGACTGTAGAGCAGGATGGGTAGCCATGGGATGGCGCACACCCAGTACCAAGAGCGCCAGTTGGAAGCGTCGTAATGCATCATGGCTCGCCCGACAGCGGAGACCAGCACAAGGGCGATGACTCCCACGGTGAACACGGTGGGCAGCAGGTGCACCAGCTTCAAGGTGCCGGGATGGCGCTTCTCAAGGTTGATGCGGGCGATGCCGCTGTTATACACCTGACGGAAAAACTTCCGGAAGTCGGTACGGCGCTTGT
>CAMZHP010000089.1 GCA_947306845.1 uncultured Prevotellaceae bacterium | reverse complement strand
CTCCCTCAGAGGCTTTCAACGAGACGGTGGAGGAACTCACCCAGAGCCTTGGCCCACTCTTCGGACAGAAGGGTATGGACTGGATGTATGCCAACTGCTCGACCACCGCTCAGCGTGGTGCGCTCGACTGGGCTCCTCGCTTCCGCGAGGCTATCAAACCGGTGATGGAATGGCTCTATCTCTCCGTGCAGACAGGCAAGGAGGCTCAGATTTCCATCGACGCCAACTCCAAGGCTGACTACCGTGCCGGACTGGAGAAGGAGCTTGAGGCCATGCGCAACAAAGAGATGTGGCGTGCCGGTGAGACCGTCCGCAAACTGAGACCGGAAAACAATTAAAAAGGAAATTCCTTTTCAACAATTTGAAAGAAGTTAAGTAGTTAAAGTAGTTAAGCTTTAACTTCTCAGCGAAGCAATGACTTCTTAACTACTTAACTTTTTGAAAGTCGAACGAATGTAAGACTTCAATACCTAAAATTGACCAGGGGGTGCCAGCTGGCACCCCCCTCTTTTTTCTTAGCCTCGCACTGATGATTTGTCAGTCGTCGACACGTGTGAGCTGTCCGTTCTTGTTGAACCTCAGGTCGAGCTTGTTGGACAATTCCACCTCATAATTGCCATAGCGCCCTTTGTCGATCTTCGTGATGAAAGTTCCGTTGTAGGAGCGCTTCACCTGGCTGGCGATGGTGGATGGCACCAGATGTGCAGGGACGGCGCTGTGCTTGCAGTTCACCTTTTCCCAGTTGCCGTTCTTGTCAAACTTCAGCTTGGTGCCGTTGTTCAGACGAACTTCATAACGGGTCTTCATGAATTCGTTGTCAATTTTGGCATACGAAATGAGCAGACCGGGGAAGTTCTTCTTCACGAAGGTCTTGGCGGCAGCAGGAAGCTGCTCTTCAGGAATTATCCTGTCATTGGCGAAGACTGACACTGCGTTCATCATCATGCAAATGAGTGCTGCGAAAAATATGCTTGACTTTTTCATCGTTTTTATTTTTTAGTTAATATTTCAGTTGTATCGTTCTCGTCTTTAGGGTTGTTTTTCCCTTTCGACAATGCAAAGATAAGATGAGAATGGACGGGATGGAAATTTTTTCGTATTTTTCCTCTCAGCTCGTTGCGACACGCTTCCCGTCATGCGACAAAGTGAGAAAACGCCTGCAAAATGTGTCGCATAGTGGCAAAAAAGTGCTCTTTATCATTATCTTTTGGTAGAGAGGCCCGGGTGAGAAAACATCATTTTTGGGTATTGCTTATTCTTTGCAAATCGTTTACCTTTGCATCGCCATTGTTTTTAAAGAATAGAAGAAAATGAAGAGTACAATTGTTGTTTACGGTTCCTCAACGGGAACATGCGAGGCCATCGCTGAGAAGATAGCCTCCAAACTGGGTGTGGAAGCCATCAATGTGCAGGATCTCAATGCAGATATCGTGACCAGCAACCAGAACCTGATCCTCGGCACATCGACATGGGGCGCAGGAGAGATGCAAGATGACTGGTATGACGGAATTCAGGCGCTGAAGAATGCCGACCTGGCAGGGAAGACCATCGCCTTGTTCGGATGTGGCGACTGCGAGTCATACAGCGATACCTTCGTTGGGGGCATCGGCGAACTATACAACAGCATCAAGGATAGCGGAGCCAAGTTTGTGGGTGCTGTCGCTGCCGACGGCTACACCTTCGACGATTCCGAGGCATTGGTCGATGGCCAGTTCATTGGTCTCCCCCTCGATGATGTGAATGAGGACGACAGGACGGATGAGCGCATCGACGCATGGATTGAGCAGATAACTCCAGAACTTTAATCTTTTTCTTGGTGACTATGCAGATGGCGGAGAATGTGATGGGTATGTCGGAGATGCCACAGGTGGTGTCTCCTGCGATGAAAGTGCTGATGAACCACATCTATGAATATAAGAAAGGTGTGCGCAGGATGGTGCTCTTCACCTGCAACCGCCGTTATGAGCAATTTGCCACCAGACGTCTCGACAGTCAGGGCATCAGTTATTTGGTGAGGCCATCCGGCTGCTGGTCACCCATCCCCTCAGTGAACTCACGCCTGAGGAGGACTTCATCCTCGGCGCGATGCTCGGTTATGACATTTGCGCGCAATGTGAGCGCTATTGTGAAAGAAAGTGCAAACAACAAAAAGCCTGACCATAGCGGTCAGGCTTTTTGTTGTTCCGTCTGCTGCTGTGTCACAGCAGCCCCCAATTTTTGTGCCTCACCATCAAAAATCTCTGTATCTCTGTAACTCTGTGTTGAGATAAGAACCAAAAACTGACTTACATCAAGAAAGGGGCATATTTTGGAGAAAAATGGACAAAAAGCATGGCTGTGTGCGCAAACAGTTGTAATTTTGCATCGTCAAAAGGAAAAAAAGGTCAGCCAAGATAAAGGTCAGCGAGATAGAGATCAGCGCAGGTATTGGTTAAGGCAAAAGGTAAAAGAGCGTTTCAACAGGATGACAAGACATACAGCATTGAATGACAATTTGCTGATAGTGAAAAAATAGTTTGGTTAAAATATTAAGGTAAAAGGATAAGATAGAATTAAAGTTATAGTTTTGAATGATTCAGCGTCATAGTTTTGAGAAATAGGTATAGTTGAAAATAAGGTAATGGAAAAAGATTGCAGTAAGGGTAACACAGATGCAAGAGTAAAGCATTGAATAAGTAAAAAAAGATTGTGCACGAAATTTTCAGGTAACCGCCCATGCCGTGAGGCACGCGAATTGTTTCATTTAAAGTATCAGAAAGGGTAAAAAGATGAATACAACAATTGTACTGGCATTTGCCATGTTAATTATTTCAGGATTTCTGTTCGAGAACACCATAGAGAAGAAATAAATCTCGGACAATTAAAGTAGAAAATCATTTATTCAGAATAATCAGGTGGGCGGAGACGGTAAAAACCGTGCTCCGCCTGCTTTTTTGTTTCCAAATCATACGTTGTATCAAAAAAATGCACTAACTTCGCAGTCTTATGAAGGTTTTCCAGGGAAAAAGCGACGTTTTGCTGGGATATATCAGGGAGGGAAAAGCTCTTACTGGCAGCGAGAAGCTCAATTTGATCATTCAGTTGAGCATTCCCTCCATTTTGGCCCAGATTACCAGTGTGGTGATGTTTTTCATCGACCAGGCGATGGTGGGGCATCTCGGTGCCAAGGCATCAGCAGCCTGCGGACTGGTGGAGACCTCGACATGGCTGCTCGGCAGTCTGACGGGTGCCGCCTCGATGGGCTTCTCGGTGCAGGTGGCGCATTTCATCGGTGCCAACGACTTCGAGAAAGCGCGTCAGGTGTTTCGTCATGCGATCATCGTCACCTCCCTGCTCAGTGTGGTCATCATGGCCGTGGCAGTGTCCATTGCCCACCCCTTGCCGTTTTGGTTGGGTGGCGGAGCCGACATCGCCCATGATGCCTCGCTCTATTTCCTGATATTCTCCCTCGCAGGCCCTTTTTTCCAACTCTACAGCCTCTCTTCTGCCATGCTCAAATGCTCGGGCGACATGCGTATGCCCAGCCTCCTCAGCATCATCATGTGCGTGCTCGATGTGGTGTTCAACTACATTCTCATCTATCAGGCACATCTCGGTGTGATGGGAGCAGCTATCGGCACGGCGTTGTCCATTGTCATCTGCGGGTCGGTGCTGGCCTATATAGCCATCCTCCGCAATAAGATGCTGTCGCTGAAAAGGGTGGGGGAGCGCTTCTTCTGGGTAGCAGATTATCTGAAGAATGCCCTGAAGATCGGACTGCCCATGGCTGCCCAGTCGGTGCTCATGAGCGGTGCGCAGATTGTGGGAACGATGATTGTCGCGCCATTGGGCAACATAGCCATTGCTGCCAACACCTTAGGCATCACGGCAGAGAGCCTGTGTTACATGCCGGGCTATGGTATCGGTGATGCCGCCACAACGCTGGTAGGGCAGAGCATCGGGGCTGGGCGCTCCGACCTGTGCCGCAGTTTCGCCCGCATGACCCTTTTCCTGGGCATGACGGTCATGGCGGTGATGGGACTGGTGATGTTTATCTTCGCTCCGGAGATGATGGGGCTGATGACGCCTGTCGATGAAATTATCGACCTGGGAGCTTACTGTCTGCGCATAGAGGCGTTTGCCGAACCCATGTTCGCGGCTTCGATCATCGCCGTCTGTGTCTGCGTAGGGGCTGGCGACACCCTCAAGCCTGCTATCATCAGCTTGTGCAGCATGTGGCTCGTACGCCTTACACTGGCATACTTCCTCTCCATCCACTACGGACTGGTGGGCGTGTGGATCGCCATGGCCATCGAACTCTCCTTCCGTGGCATCCTGCTGATGACCAGACTTTTCCGGGTGAAATGGATGAGGAAGGGCGTGTCTTAGAAATAGAATAAATTTCAACACAGAGAGACAAAGGTACAGAGAATAACAAATAAAGAAAAATCTCTGTATCTCTGTGTCTCTGTGTTTGATTTTTTAAAATAGACTCACAGCAGCCTTTGCTTTGTCAAACTCCTCGACCAGTCGCTCCATCACCTTGCTGACCGGGAGTATTTCCTTGACAGCAGAGGAAATCTGTCCGATTTCCAACATTCCATTGTCAATGTCACCCTCAAAAATGCCGCGCTTGGTGGCAGCCTGACCGAGGATAGCCCTGAGGTCTTCCACAGCGGCGCCCTCCTTTTCTGCTTCCAGGATGCGGCAGTAGAGATTGTTCTTCACCAGACGGGTGGGAGAGATAAGCTTGAGCGAGAGCATGGTGTCGCCCTCTTCCAACTGCGTGCAGCGCTGCTTGTAGGCTTCTGACGCACTGCTCTCCTCAGTAAGGGCAAACAGCGTGCCTATCTGAACTCCCTCGGCACCAAGTGCCATCGCGGCGAGGATGGCCTCACCCGAACCGATGCCGCCGGCGGCGATGAGCGGCAGCGTGGTGGCGCGGCGCACCTGGGGAATCAGCGTCAACGTCGTCGTCTCCTCACGGCCGTTGTGACCGCCTGCCTCAAAGCCTTCTGCCACAACGGCATCGACACCGGCCTCCTCGCACTTACGGGCAAATTTAGAACTCGACACCACATGAACTACTTTCATGCCAGCCTCGTGCAGACGCTGGGTGTATTTCTTCGGACTGCCCGCGGATGTGAATACGATTTTCACGCCTTCAGAGATGAGAATGTCCATCAACCGGTCGATCTCGGGGTACATCAGCGGAACGTTCACGCCCCAGGGCTTGTCGGTGGCCTCGCGCAACTTGTGGATATGCTCCACCAATGTCTCGGGGTGCATCGACCCCGCACCGAGCAGGCCAAGACCGCCTGCGTTGCTCACTGCGGCGGCGAGACGCCATCCGCTGATCCACACCATACCCCCTTGGATGATGGGGTACTCTATGCCGAATAACTCTGTAATTCTGTTCTTGTTCATAACTCTTTTTTGTCGTTTGGTCAGCAAAAATACGATTTTTTGGTGAAAAAATCATATTTTTGTGTCACAAAAGCGACTGTCCTGCGTATTATAGGCAAAGAATCACAATAAAACATTCAATTATTATCAACTCAAAAAAAGTATGAAAAGAATCATTATGACCCTCACTGCGATGCTGACCCTGACCATGATGTCGGACTGCATCACCAAGGAGAATGCAGAGAACACAGACAGTACTGAGGTAGAGGCAGGTTTCAGTGAAAGGAACAGCGACGACCCCGTTACTCCTTATGACATCGACAATTTTTCAGAAATCTCCTTAAGCGGCATCGTCCATGCTGTCATCAAACAGGGCGAGGGCTTCGATGTCAGGGTGACGGAAAGTTCCAACCCGAAGATCAAGACACTCGTGGAGAAAAAAGGCAGCACGCTGGAAGTTTATACGAAAACGAAGGAGAAAAGCATCCATCGGGATGACGCCCCCACCGTCTATATCACCCTGCCGTCGATTAAAGGCGTGAGGGGGAGCGGTGCCACTACCATGACGCTCTCCAATCTGACGGCTGGCGACATGAGCGTTGATTTGTCTGGAGCTTCTTCGGCTACCTTCGGCGATATGGAGTGCGGCGGCCTGCGCCTCGATTGCTCTGGAGCATCCAAACTGAATTTCGGCAAAGTGAGATGTGAGTCACTCAGAGGTGTTTTGACTGGTGCGAGCAATCTGACGCTCGCTGCCAATGTGAATGGCAGCATCGACCTGGACAACAGCGGTGCTTGCAAACAGTATCTCCAGTTGGTTGGAAAGACACTCAAAATGGACAGTTCGGGTGCCACCAACAGCGAGATTTCCTTCAAAGGCGGTTCTGCCGATGTGTCATGCAGCGGTGCAGGAAAAATCCAACTTGATGTGGACTGCGAGGAGCTGAAAGCATCCAACAGCGGTGCGTCGAAGTTCACCATCTGTGGCACAGCCGACAAGACAGACATCGATGCCAGCGGCGTAGCCAAAATCAACACCAAGGAGCTCAATAAACTTTAGAGTGAAGAGTGAAGAAAGTGAAGAGTGAAGAATGAAGAGTGAAGAATGAAGATTATCACAGCTGTCATGTTCCGTATGTTGCTGTGCCACAGCGACTCCATTCATAGCCTGCCACGACAAGCAAATCATATGTCTAAACTCCTACACTCCTACACTCCTAATCTCTCCTAATCTCTCCTAATCCCCCTCAATCCCGATAAATGACCGACGAAGATCTGCGGAGCGTGCTCCCTACGCTAAGGCCCCGACTGGTGGATGTTGCCCGTCGCTACGTGAAAGACAGCGACGAGGCAGAGGACATCGTGCAGGACGCGATGCTCAGACTCTGGGTGGTGCGCGACAGACTCATCGGTTCTCCTGAGGGATTCGCCATGGTGGTGGTGAAAAACCTTTCATTGGACTATCTCCGAAAAAAACATCGATTTGACTCTCTCACAGGCATGGAGAAGTTGGAGATGGAAGACATGACACCCGCCACCGATGGCGAATCCGCAGAGGAGGTGATGCGCATCGTCAGCACTTTGCCCGAGCGGCAGCAGACCATCCTGAGACTGCACGACATGGAGGGTGCCAGTTATGAGGAGATCGCTACGGTGATGGGCATTTCTGAAACTGCTCTCCGCAAGACAGTCAGCCGCACCCGCCTTCTCGTGCGTCTGCGTTACCTCGCTGCAGTAGGTGCTGCCGTGGTGGTGCTCCTGATGGTCACTTGGGGATGGCGCTCCTGGCAGGACATGCAGTACTTGCGCCGCTATGAGGGTTCATACGTGATGGTCAACGGTCAGCGCAACGACAACCTGAGGCAGATACGGCCGCAGATAGAGGATGCCCTCACCCAGGCGGACAACATCGAACACAGTCTTGACCAAGCCTTCATTCGTGAAGCGGAAACAGACGTCCTCAACAGCATCAGCGACCCCGAAGAGCGTCAGCGACTGCAGGAACTGCTTGAAAGTGAAGAGTGAAGAAAGTGAAAAAAGTGAAGAAAGTGAAAAGAGTGAAAAATGAAGAATGAAGAGTGAAGAATATCACAGCTGTCACGTTCTGTATGTCGCTGTGCCACAGCGACTCTATTCATGGCCTGCCACGCCAAGCAAATCATATGTCTAAACTCCTAAACTCCTAATCTCCCAAAATATGAATTGCAGAATTTTAAAAATAATAATCTCCCTCTGCCTTTCCCTCTTCATAGGGACGGCAGCTCAGGCGCAGAACAGCATCGATGAACTGGTGGAGAATATCTCCACTCTTGGCTCATCCAAATTCACGTCAGTGGTGGACAGAGACCCCAAAACGCGACAGGTGAACAAAGTGGTGAAGGTGCTTGAAGTGCCTGGAGTTCAAGCGAGTAAGTTGCGAAATGCCTTCCTGAAGGAGAAAGACAGCGGCAGTTTCAGCCATTCCAGGGATGGTCATGAGGAGACCATGACACTGACCACTGAGTCGCGTGACAAAGTGCGCATCTACATGCTCCGAACTGAGCTACATGGGCAGCATACATACGGCTCCGCCAAGGTCACGGTAATTGCCAAATACAGATAACAAATACGTTGATAGTCTATCCCATAAACCCCATTCTTAGTAAAGATAATCAGCTCCCCCTCTAAGATTAGAGGGGGCTGGGGGGCGTTGAAAAACCAACTCACAACGCGTTGATTACCATGCTGATATATTCTCTGTCTCTCTGTGTTGAAAAGAAGCAGCAGAATTCTAATTCAAGTGATATCTCAGCACGTCGGACTTCTTGCTGGAGCGCACCTTGCGGATGCTGCGCTCACGGATTTGGCGGGCACGCTCACGGGTGATGCCGATTTCCTCAGCGATATCCTCTAGGCTGCGGCCAGCACAACCGATGCCGAAACTCTGCTTTAGGATATAGATTTCCTTCTTGCTGAGGACACCGCTCAGCACACGCTCCAAGTCACTCACCATGGACTCATGGTCGGTGATGGAGTCTGTGGCATAACTGCCATCATCCGATAGCAGGTCGCACATGCAACTGCCGTCATCGTCGGAGAGGGGAGCGTCGATGCTCGAGTGATGGGTGCTGATGCTCATTGCCAGTTCCACTTTCTCGATGTCGATGTCGGTCAGCTCGCTGATTTCCTCCACGGAGGGGCGACGGCCATGCTCCTGCTCAAACTCACGGATGGTGGTGTTGATGCGGCTTTTGATGCCCGTCTGATTGAGGGGGATGCGAATCAGGTTGCTGTTCTCGCTGATGGCCTGCATGATGCTCTGGCGGATCCACCACACGGCATAAGAGATGAATTTGAATCCACGTGTCTCGTCGAAACGCTCGGCAGCGCGGATCAGACCGATGTTGCCCTCATTGATGAGGTCAGTCAAGGGCAGACCATAGCGCTGATACTGCTTGGCCACGGAAACCACAAAGCGCAGGTTGGAATTGACAAGTAGCCGTTTGGCTCGCTCTCCTTCCACACCGCCCTTGCGGATGGTCTGGGCCAGTTCCACTTCCTTGTCGGCAGTAAGCAGGGGGTAGTGCCCGATTTCCACCAGGTACTTCTCCAGTGCTTCTTCCTGACGACTGGTAATGCTTTCAATGATTTTGATTTGTCTCATCTGTTCTCCTTTTTTATGCTGATTCGAGGATAATGAGTGAGGACATGGAGAAAAACTATCATCTATATCAAAAAAATGTGTTTTTTTTCAGCCTTGTCTCTTTTTTTTCGTTATTTTGCAAGGCAAAAGATCAAAAATGCTCCTACACTCCAAAACTCCCAAACTTCTAAACTCCAAAACTCCAAAACTCCTAAACTCCTTAAAAAATTAAAATATGGTATATAACGAATTAGGAAAGACCGGTCTGCGTGTCTCCAATCTTAGTTTCGGAGCCTCCTCCCTTGGCGGCGTGTTCCACAGCCTTCGCGAGGAAGAAGGCATCAGGGCCGTCCATGTGGCGGTAGACAACGGCATCAATTTCATCGATGTGTCACCCTATTACGGGCATCTCAAGGCCGAGACGGTGCTGGGCAAGGCCCTTCAGGAAATCCGTCGCGACAGATATATCCTCTCGACCAAAGTGGGACGCTATGGAAAGGACGGAGTCAACACCTGGGACTATTCTGCCAAGCGTGCCACGGAGAGCGTCTATGAGAGCATGGACCGCCTTCATGTGGACTACATCGACATCATCAATGTGCATGACGTGGAGTTCGCTGACCTCCAGCAGGTGGTGGACGAGACGCTGCCGGCACTTGTCGAACTGCGCAATAAGGGCGTGGTGGGACATGTGGGCATCACCGACCTGCAGCCCGAGAATATCAAATGGGTCATCGAGCATTCCGAGCCGGGTACGGTGGAGAGCGTGCTCTGTTTCTGCCACTACTGCCTCAACGATGACATGCTGCTCGACTATCTTGATTTCTTAGAGGAGAATCATGTGGGGGTCATCAATGCCTCACCTCTGTCGATGGGACTGCTCTCACAGCGGGGAGCACCCGACTGGCATCCGGCTCCAGAGCCACTGAGGGAAGCGTGCCGCAAGGCTGCGCTGTTCTGTCAGCAGCAGGGTTATCCCATCGAGCGCCTGGCCATGCAGTATTCCACCGGCCTCAATCCGCGTATCGCCACAACGCTCTTCAGCAGCACCAATCCCGACAATGTGCTGCGCAATATCGAATATGTCAGCGAGCCTGCCGACATGCAGCTCGTGGAGGAGGTGCGGCGCATCATCGGCGACCAGATGCGCGTGAGATGGAAAAACAGTTGAGTAAATGCGAAACTTGAATTAATGAAATGAAAGCAATCAAAATCACAGCCGAGCGGCAGATGGCTGTCGTAGATATCGAGGAGCCGCAAATGGGAGACGAAGAGGTGCTCCTGAGACTGAACTATGTGGGATTCTGCGGGTCAGACCTGAACACGTTTTTGGGCAGGAACCCAATGGTACACATGCCGGTGATTCCCGGCCATGAGGTGGGGGCGGTCATCGAAAAGGTGGGCAAGAATGTGCCCGAGGGCCTGAAACCCGGCATGGTGGTGACGGTCAATCCATATACCAACTGTGGCAAATGTGCCTCTTGCCGCAACGGGCGCGTGAATGCCTGTGAACACAACGAGACACTCGGTGTGCAGCGCGACGGAGCCATGAGAGAGCGTATCGCCCTTCCATGGGAGAAAATCATCCCTGCCGGACTGCTCACACCACGCACCTGTGCGCTCATCGAACCCATGAGCGTGGGCTTCCATGCCGTGTCGAGGGCACAGGTCACCGACATCGACGTGG